>DASQYE010000634.1:0-7132 GCA_035639355.1 Pyrinomonadaceae bacterium | reverse complement strand
ATCTTCGATTTTCTTACCTTGAACTGGTATTTTGGAGCAGCAAGGATTGTAACGCTCCCGGGGGCAAAAGGAAAAAGGCGAAGCCTGAGTCTTGAAGGGGTTGGCAGTGCTCTTTATCGAAAGGCCTCGACGGGAAAGATTTTTCCGGCGGGCCGCCTGGGCGAGCGCCCGTCCGAGAGCACTTCGGAGAATAATGCGGCGCTCGAAAGAGAGCTGAAACTTTATGAGTAGACAAACACCGCGTATCGTCTCGCTGTTACCGTCGGCCACAGAGATCGTCTGCGCGCTCGGATTGCAGGACGCGCTCGTCGGCGTGACGCACGAGTGCGATTATCCGCCGGGCGTCGTGGGCTTGCCCAGGCTTACGGCGAGCAAGATTTCGCACGAGCGAATGTCGAGCGCAGAGATAGACCACGCCGTGCGCTCGCAACTGGACGGGCACGGCTCCATCTACGATCTAGATGAAGAGCTGCTGCACGCACTCTCGCCCGATCTGATCGTCACGCAGGAGCTGTGCGACGTGTGCGCCGTCAGCTACAAGACCGTGGAGCGGGCCGCGCGTATGCTCGACGCTGACGTGCGCGTCGTCTCGCTTGAGCCGAATACGATCGAAGACATTTTCGGTAACATACGCACGGTCGGGGCTCTGACGGGAAGAGAAGCGAAAGCCCTTGAGGTGGTCGTCCGATTGCGCGCGCGCCTGGAGCATCTGTTGAGCGCGCTCCGGGGCGTAGCGCGTCGCCCGCGCACACTGATGCTCGAATGGCTTGAGCCCGCCTTCGCGCCGGGCCACTGGGTTCCCGAACAGGTATCGATCGCGGGTGGCGATGCAGGATTCGGAAGCGCGGGCCAGCCTTCGCGCACGACTACGGCCGAAGAGATACGCGCTTACTCGCCGGAAGTGATCGTGATGATCCCCTGCGGCTACTACAAAGAGGATATTCTGCGACAGCTGCCGACGGCGCGCCTGCCCGAAGGCTGGGATGACCTGCCCGCCGTTCGGGCGCGCGAGGTGTGGGCCGTTGACGCAACGTCCTACTTCAGCCGGCCCGGCCCGCGCGTCGTTGACGGCGCGGAGATACTTGCGCGCTTGCTTCACCCGGATATTTTCGGGCGGCCGAGCGACGACGAGGCCGTTCGCGTCAGCACTGAGTTGATGAAAGCGGCGCGCGCCTGAGACCGCATCCGGCACATATAGTCTATGAACGAGAGGGTCGATAATCCGAATAGAGTGAAGACCGGCATCAGGCTCGCGGCCGCGTCCGATGCGTCCAGGCTGGCGGAGCTTCGGTATGCCTTTCGCTCAGGCACGGGAGGCTCCGTCTCAGAGGACGAGGCCGAGTTCGTCCGGCGCTGTAGCCTTTGGATGGAAGAGCGCCTCGGACGTGGAAGCCTCTGGCGGTGCTGGATAGCCGAGCGGGACGAGGCGGCGATGGGCCATCTCTGGGTGCAGCTCATCGAGAAGATCCCGAACCCCACGAGCGAGCCCGAGTACCACGCCTACCTCACCAATTTCTACGTGCGCGAGCAGGCGCGAGGCCAGGGCATAGGCTCTCTGCTGTTGTCGGCCGCGCTAGACTGGTGTAAGGCCCTGGATGTCCACGCGGCCATCCTTTGGCCCACGGAGCGCAGCCGCTCTCTGTACTTGCGACACGGCTTCGACGTTCGCGCGGATTTGCTTGAACTGCACGTCAAGGACGTGAGAGAAGGGCTATGATTTGTGATGAAGCTCATATTTCTTCATGGTTTGCCCGGCGTAGGGAAGTTGACGGTCGCGCGCGAGCTGGCGACGCTGACCGGTTTCGGAATCTTCCATAATCACCTGGCCGTTGACCTGGTCGGATCGGTCTTCGAGTTCGGCAGCCAGCCGTTCGTAGAGCTGAGAGAAATGATCTGGCTCGCGGTGTTTTCACGCGCCGCCGAGACAGGGCTCGACGGGCTGATCTTCACCTTCGCTTTCGACCGTACTGTTCAAAGGGGCTTCATCGATAATGTCCGCCGCGCCGTCGCGCCGGGCGAAGTCCTCTTCGTCGAATTGACGTGCTCGCCCCTTGAGCTTGAAAGGCGAATCGCGCAGCCCGAACGCCAGAGATACGGAAAGCTAACCTCCGTAGAGCAATTTCGCGAGCTGACGGAAGCGGGCGCATTTATTGACCCAGGGATTCCGGCAGACCGTTTGAGGGTCGATACGACCGAAGTCTCTGCGACTGAGGCGGCCATGCTTATCGCCCATAAATTAGGGTTGCGGTGATCGGGTTTTCGCCCGCGAAAGTATTCTTGCGAAGACAAATTCAGTCCTATGGCTCAGCAGCGGCAGAAGAACAAGAAAGGGGGGTCGGCGGCAGACGCCGGGTTAGCCCAGGCTTCCGGCGGTATGCTTGAGAGCTTCGCGCGGACGGCCGAGGCCGTGGCGGCGACGACGAAGAAGCTGGAGAAGGCGGCGCTCGTCGGCGCGTACCTGCGTGACCTGGTCGATGCGGACATGGCGCGCGCGGCTCGTTATTTCGCCGGGCATCAATTTGCCTTAAACGACATGCGGACTACGAACGTCGGCAATAGCGTGTTGCGAGACGCCCTGAGCGAGGCGACCGGCATCGACGTTGAAAACCTGCGACCGCGATACGTGCGGTTGGGCGACGCGGGCGAAGTCGCCGAAGAGGCAGTCCGCGAAGCGCGGCCGCGCGCGGCCGCGAAGCCCGCCATCACGCTCGCCGAGACCGAGTCCCTGATCGAGCGTCTGAGCGAGATGCGCGGCACGAAGAATAAGAAGGCGCTGCTCGTGACCATTCTCTCTCGCGCCACCCCACTCGAAGCCAAGTACCTGGTCAAGCTTCTGGTCGGCGACCTTCGCATCGGTCTCAAGGAGGGACTGGTCGAAGACGCTGTCGCGCGCGCCTTCGAGCAACCGCTGGCGAGTGTGGCGCAGGCGAATATGCTGATGGGCGACATCGGCGAGACGGCCGTCCGCGCGCGCCGTGGCGAGCTTGGCGGCGTCGCGATGCGACTGTTTCATCCCATCAAGTTCATGCTCGCCACCGCCGCCGCCGATCTCTCGGACATTGCGCGCACGATGCCGGAAGAGTTCTACGTCGAAGACAAGTTCGACGGTATACGCGCGCAGGCCCACGTGCAGGGGGGCCGCGTCGCGCTCTACTCGCGCACCATGGACGAGATAACGCATCGCTTCCCGGAATTGGCCGCGCCCCTTGAGGCTCTGCCTACGGACGCGATCATAGACGGCGAGATAGTTCCCGTGCGTGGCGAGCAGGTGCTCGCCTTCGCCGAGCTGCAAAAGCGCCTGGGACGCAAGAGCGTCGGCGCGGAGCTTCTGGTCGCCACTCCCGTGGCGCTCGTCGCTTATGATCTTTTATACGCGGAGGGGCGCGTGCTGATTGACGAGCGATTGGAGGAGCGCAGGCGCGCTCTCGAAAGTCTTGTGCCCACAGAGGGGACGCTCAGGTTGTCGGCCGTCAAGCGAATGAGCGACGTGGCCGGGCTCGATACGGAGTTCGACGCGGCGCGCGCACGGGGTAACGAAGGATTGATGATTAAAGACCCGCGCTCCTCTTACAAGCCGGGCCGGCGCGGGCGCGAGTGGTTGAAGCTGAAACGCGCCATCGCGACGCTCGATGTCGTCGTCACGGCCGTAGAGGTCGGGCACGGCAAACGCCGCGAACTGCTCTCGGACTACACCTTCGCCGTGCGGCGCTCGGAGGATGACGGCGAGCTGCTGAACGTCGGCAAGGCCTATTCGGGCCTGACGGACGTGGAGCTGGCCGAGCTGACAGAGTGGTTTCGCGCCCACACTCTACAGGAATACGCGCACGGCAAGGTGCGCATCGTCGAGCCCCGCATCATTCTCGAAGTGACCTTCGATCGCGTGCAGGAATCCGGGCGGCACAAGAGCGGCTACGCACTGCGCTTCCCGCGCATCCTGCGCCTGCGCGACGATAAGACGGTCGCCGAGATCGATACGCTCGAAACCGTGCGCCGCCTGGCAGAAAAGCAAGGATGAAGGCCGCAAGGATGAAGGATGAAAGACGGGCGATGTTAGCTGAATGATTCAATCAACCCAGCCACACTTTCATCCTTGCGGCCTTCCGCCTTGCGGCCTTGCCTTTCAGGGGCAACAGCCGGGACGCCGTTTGTATCCAAGCGTGGGATAAAATATCATTCCCGTCTGTCAATCATTACATACGGGTCTTTATAGAAAGAGAAATATTAATGGACTGTCGAAAACTTTTCGCCGCGCTTTTTGTCACCATGGGCTGCGCTCTGGCGGTCGCGGCGCAATCGCCCGCCGCCGCAACAACTCCGGCCGGCAAGCAGGCGGGCGCCCCCGGCGCGCCTGTGATTCTGGCCGTCGTCAATAATCAGCAGGTGACGCTCGCCGATCTCAGCCCCGAGCTACGCACGAGCGTCGAAAATCTGGACAAGGATGTGGCCGACGTGCGTCGTCGCTTTCTGGAATTGCAGATCGGAAGGCTACTGCTCGAAGCCGAGGCGAAGAAGAAGAATATGACGCCCGAGCAGTTCGTCAAAGCGGAGATATCCAGCAAGATCACCGACCCTACCGAGGAAGAGATCAAAGCCCTATACGACGCCAATCGCGGCTACTTCGGCACGGCCGACTTGGCGCAGGCGCGCCCCGTCATCATCCAGCAGGCGCGCAATCGTCGCGGGCAGCAGCTCCTGGATGAGTATATGGCCGGGCTTCGCAAATCCTACGCGGTAGTCATGGGCCAGGACGTGAACGCGCCGAACCTCGCGCCCGCAACCGTACTGGCGACAGCCGCCGGGCAAAAGATTACCGCCGGCTCGATCAACGACGACGCGCGCATCCGGCGTTACATTTACGAAATGCGTATGCAGACCTACGAGGCCGAGCGGCAGGCCGTCAACGTGGCGATCAACAATATACTGCTCGCGGCGGAGGCCAAGCGGCTCAACACGACGCCCGAGGCTTTGATGAAAACAGAGGTGGCCGACAAGATAACGCATCCGACGGAAGCGGACGTAGCCAAGTTCTACGAAGACAACAAGGAGCGCATGGGGGGCGCTGACCTGGCGACCGCGCGCCCCGAGATAGTGGCTTACCTGGAACAGCCCGGACGCGCGAAGCTGGAACAGGCACTGGTGGAGCGCCTGCGCGCGGGCGCGCAAATTCGCCTGTTGATGACGGAGCCGGAGCCGCTGGTGGAGAAGGTCAGCGCGGACGACGACCCCTCGCGCGGCGCAACGAGCGCGCCCGTCACCGTCATAGAGTTCACGGATTTCCAGTGCCCCGCGTGCGCGGCTATTCATCCCGTCCTGGACGAGATGTTGAAGACCTACGGCAATCGCGTGCGCTTCGTCGTCAGGGATTTCCCGCTTGAGCAGCACGCGCAGGCGCGCAAGGCGGCCGAAGCCGCGAACGCCGCCAACGCACAGGGCAAATTCTTTGAGTACGCCGCCGTGCTCTTTAAGAACCAGTCGGCGCTCGACGTAGCGTCGCTCAAAAAATACGCGGCCGAGCTGGGGTTGGACCAGGCGCGCTTCAACGCGGCGCTCGACGCCGGGACATACGCCGCCGAGGTGCAAAAGGATGTCGCGGACGGCGAGGAGTACGCGGTCGAGGCGACGCCGACCATCTTCGTCAACGGCGTGCGCCTGCGCGACCTGAGCCCGGAGGGCCTGCGCGCCGGCCTCGAACGCGCGCTGGCGAAAGCCCGTTAGATCGCCCGGCTCTCGCACGCGCGCAAAAGTTAAGATGCGCCTGATGCTGGCACTCAGCTCTTATGGTTCCGCGCGGGCCGAAGCTTTCAGAGCGCGAGGCCGACTCTGCGTTGGATGCTGATGAAGCGCGGGTCGGTGCGAATGGGGTCGAGGCGCGGGTCAACCTTGAGCCAGACGAGTGCTTCCGAACGGTTCTCGAAAGCCCTTTCGAGAGCTTCAAAGGCCAGCTCGCGCTCGCCCAAAGCCGTGTAGATGATCGTGAAATCGTAAGGAGAGACGTGCGTTCCCTGCCGCTGTCGCTCCTTCAGCTCGTCCAGCACGCGCTCGGCCTCTTCACGACGGCCCGACGCGGCGTAAGCGTGACCGAGCGCCGCCATGTAGAACGGCGCTTCGTCTAGCTGGATCACCTTTTTGAACTCTGCGACGGCCCTCTCCGCGTCTCCCTTCTGCTCGTAGGCCCAACCCAGAAAGAAATGCCCGTTGGTGAAGCTCTGATCCATCTCGATGGATTTGCGAAACTGCTCTATCGCCTGGTCGTACTGGCGCGCAAGGAAGAAGGACAGGCCCAGGTCTGTGTTTATTTCGAGCGAGCGCGGGTCTAGCTCGTAAGCCTGCGTGATCTCCGAGATAGATTGATCCAGGCGGCCCATCAGCGCCAGATACCAGCCGTACCAGTGATGGGCCGAGGCGTAGCCCGGATTAAGCTCTATGGCACGCTTGTACTCCGTTTCGGCCCCGGCCCATTCCCAATCGTAAAACGCTTTGATGACGGCCAGCGAGGCGTGAGCCTCGGCCAGCGCGTCGTCTATCGAGAGCGCCTTGACGGCCGCCGCCTTCGCTTGCGGCATAGCCTCCTTCGGCGGCAGGTACGCGCCCGACAATCCGTAATAGGCGTCGGCCAGGCCAGCGTAGGCGAGAGCATAGTTCGGGTCCGTCTCGATCGCCTGGTTGAAGAACCTGATGCCGCTCATCAGGCTCTCTTTCGTCATCTTGCTCAGGCAGTAGCGGCCCTTCAGGTAGAGCTTGTAGGCTTCAGCGTTATCCGTGTACCTCTTGGCCAAGAGACGCTTCTCCTCGCCCGTGAGCTTGATTTGCAGGTTGCGGGAGATTTCGCGCGCGATCTCTTCCTGTACCTCGAAGATGTCGGCGGGCTTGCGCCGGTACTGCTCGCCCCAGAGGTGCGTGCCCTCCGAGACATCTACCAGCTCGGCCTTAATGACCAGGTCGCCGCCCAGTTGCAGCACCCTGCCCGTCAAGACCGCGCGCACCCCCAGCTCCCGGCCGACCTCCTGGGCATCGACTTCGCGCCCCTTGTAACGGAAGACGGTCGAGCGCGCCAGCACCTTGAGCTGCGGCAATTGAGAGAGCGTGTTGATGATGCTCTCAGTAATTCCGTCCGAGAGATATTCGGCCGCAG
>DASQYE010000633.1:0-7549 GCA_035639355.1 Pyrinomonadaceae bacterium | reverse complement strand
ACAGTTGCGCGACGAGATCATCGCCGCTTATCGCGGGCCAGACCATACGATCTTCGAGCAGTACGTGCGGCAGGCGATGGCGCTCTTGGAAGAGGAAGAAACGGTGCGCGGCATACGCCTTCTGGAGCGAGCGGCCGCGCTTGCGCCCGCAAACGCGCCGCTGCTCTATTTCATCGGCGAACATTTTTTCGGCGCGGGCAAAATGGCGCTCGCGCGCGATTACCTGTCGCGCGCCTTCGAGGCCGCTCCCGTCAATTACGCCGTCTGCTTGCTGCTCGGTCTGGCTTGCGGCGACGAAGGCGAGCTGGAGCGCGCAAGGGAACTGCTCTGTGAAGCGGCGCGGCGCGATGAATCGTCTTTCGCGGCGCACTACGGCCTTGGAAGGCTGCTCGCGGCTGAAAGGCGCTGGAAGGATGCGCTCGCGGAGTTCAAGCTGGCGCTCGCGGCCCGTCCCTCGCCCGAGGCTCATTATGTCATCGGCTGCGTTTATTACCAGCTGGGGCGCGACCGCTTGAGCGTGCGTCACCTGCGAAAGGCGGTCGAGATGGACGGCGAGTACGCCGCCGCCTTCTACATGCTCGGACTTGTCTTCGCACGCAGCGGCGAGGGCGAACAGGCCAAGAACGCCTTTAGCGCCGCGCGCTCCGTCGGCGGAAAAGACCCGCGCTATCGAAGGGGCGCGCGGCGTCTGCCCGCACCGGCGGATGCGCCGCCACTCTCGCCGCTGTTCAGCGCCTCGGGCCATGCGAAAAAGCGGCTGGTGACGGGCGGAGACCGTCGCCTGGCTGAAGTCTTACAACGCGAGGCGCTTAATGCCGCCAGGGCCGCCGGAGGCCAGCGCTGAGTGAGCGTGCGGCGTTGACACTCGCCGAGTGGTGGCTATAATAAAGCCTTTTGCGCGCGCATGGACGAAAGCGCCGCTTTTATCATAGGGTGGGTAATGCGAATCGAACTGGACAAGCTGGAGGGTAAATCGAGCGCCTTCGCACATGCGTATCAACCCGGAGAGATCGTCCTGGACGAAGACCACGCGCGCCTTACGGAAGCGCCGCAGATCAACGGGCGGATTAATCGCAACGGCCAGGAAGTACGCTTGAACGGCACTCTCACGGCGCGCGCCGAGGTGGATTGCGACCGCTGCCTGAAGTCGGTCTCGATACCCATTGAGACCAGCTTCGATGTCACATACGTCCCGGCCGAAGCGTATTACGGTGACGCGACCGCCGAGCTAAAGGAAGAGGATTTGAGCCTTTCGGTCTTCGATGGCCTCGCCATAGACATCGACGATCTGGTGCGCGAGCAAGTGCTTCTGGCGATGCCTCCGCGCCTTTTATGCGGGGATGAGTGCAAGGGTCTATGCCCCGTGTGCGGCGTGGACAAAAATGCGAACGACTGCGCCTGTGAGGCGAGCGAGATAGACCCGCGCTGGGCCGGGCTCGCCGCGTTGAGGCAGGGACAGAAGGACGGTAAGTGAGCGGCGCGAGCGCGCCCGTTGAGCGAAAAGATCGAAGGAGAGAACGCGACGGCCGCTCGACACTAGAGCTTATCAAATAATTTTATAAGGAGTCTTTTATTATGCCGAATCCGAAACGTCGTCACTCGAAAGCTCGCACGCGCAAGCGCCGCGCGCATGATGCTCTGCGCGCTCCGCAGACCAGCTTGTGCCCGAATTGCCAGGAACCGAGGATGCCGCATCGCGTGTGTCCCAAGTGCGGCCATTACAAGGGCCGTGAAGTGGTAACTATAGAACAGTCCAGCTAGCAGGCGAGCGGGCCGCAGAAGAAGAGCGCGCCCGGTTTTCCGGCGCATTTCAATGAAGCACGGGCATCAACTGACCGGCAAAGTCGTGGTTGACGCGATGGGCTCGGATCACGCGCCGCAGTCTGAGATAGACGGTGCGCTCGCGGCAGCGCGCGACCTCGGGATCGGCGTCATACTGGTGGGCCAGCCCGAAAAGGTCGAGCCGGAACTGCGCCGCTGCGGCTGGCGCGGCGACGGCGATCGCGGCATCGAGCTGGTCGAGGCGGCCGAAGTCATAGGCATGGACGAACCCGTCGCGACCTCAGTCCGCCGCAAGAAGAAAAGCTCTCTGAGAATCGGAACGAAGCTCGTGACGGAAGGCAGGGCCGACGGCTTCATCTCGGCTGGCAATACGGGCGCGGCGATGGCTACGGCCAAGATGGTCATAGGGATGCTGCCGGGGGTCGATCGACCCGCCCTGGCCGCGATGATCCCGACCCGCTCTGCAAAGCCCACGCTCCTGCTGGATGTCGGCGCGAACGCCGAGTGCAAGGCTCATCATCTGGCGCAGTTCGCCGTCATGGGCGACGCCTATTCGCGCGCCGTGCTCGGCGTCACGCGCCCGACCGTCGGATTGATGAGCATCGGCGAAGAGGAGGCCAAGGGCAACGACCTGACGAAGGAGGCGTTCCCGCTCCTGCGCGATCTCTCAAGCCTGAATTTCGTCGGCAATGTCGAGGGGCGCGATGTCTTCACGGGCGCGGTTGACGTGATCGTGACCGACGGCTTTACTGGAAACGTGATGCTCAAGCTCTCGGAAGGATTGACGGACGCGATGCTCTCTATGATCAAGCGCGAGTTGACGGCGTCGCTCCAGACCAAGGCGGGAGCAATGCTGGCGCGTCCCGCCTTTCGCAATATAAAGAAGCGGCTGGACTACTCCGAGTACGGAGGCGCGCCGCTCCTTGGCGTGCGTCAAATCGTACTGATCGGGCACGGCAGCTCAAACGCGCGCGCCATACGCAATGCGATTCGCAGCGCCAAGGAGTTTTCCGAGCACAGGGCGAGCGAAAGGATCGAACGCGGGATAGCCGAGACACGCGCGCATGAATATGCCGAATTGGTGAATAGTAAATAGTGTGGCGGCGGGTGGTGAACGGGCAAACGGGCTTTTGTCTTTTCACCATTTAGCATTTACCATGCGCTATTCACGGGGGGAGGAAGATGGCAAATCCAAAATCAGTGATCCTGGGCACGGGGCACGCCTACCCCGAAGGCATCCTGACGAATGCCGACCTGGAAAAGATGGTCGATACCTCGGACGAGTGGATCACCTCGCGCACAGGCATCAAGCAGCGGCGCAAGGCCGCGCCCGGCGAATACACTTCGCTGTTCGCTGTGCGCGCCGCACGCCAGGCCATAGAGCGCGCGCGCATCGACCCTTCGGAAGTAGACCTTCTGCTGTGCGCCACCGTGACGCCCGATCAGCTGTTGCCCTCGACCGCTTGCCTGATACAGGCGGAACTGGGCGCTGACCGCGCCGCAGCCTTCGACCTGGCGGCCGCTTGCTCAGGCTTTCTGTATGGGCTGACGCTCGCCGATTCGATGATACGCACGGGTCAGTCACGCTATGCGCTCGTCATAGGGGCGGAAGTCCTGACGCAGTACGTGGATTATACGGATCGCTCGACGTGCGTTATCTTTGGCGACGGGGCGGGGGCGGCCGTGCTCGGGCCCGTAGATGGCAGCGCAGAGCGCGGGATACTCGCCGCGCGCATACGCTCGGACGGGCGCTTCGCAGAGCATCTGTATGCGCCGGGCGGCGGCACACGCCTCGGCTCCACGGCCGAAACGATCGCTTCGGGGCAGCACTTTTATAAGATGAAGGGCAACGAGCTGTTCAAGGTCGCCGTGCGCTCGATGATAGATATCTCGCGCGAAGTCCTGGAGGAGGCGGGCGAGCGGCCCGAGAACGTCAAGCTGTTTATCCCGCACCAGGCGAACCAGCGCATTACGGACGCTGTGGCGAGCAAGCTCGAAGTCGATGAGTCGCGCATCTATTCAAATATCTCCATGCACGGCAACACCTCTTCGGCTTCGATTCCGATAGCGCTCGACGAATGCGTCGAGGCCGGAAAGATCAAAGAAGGCGATCTGATATTGATGGCGTCGTTCGGTGGCGGCGTCACCTGGGGCGGAGTCTTGATACGCTGGTAGCCATGAGAACGAAGAGCCTCGTCACAATCGTTTTCGCTCTGCTGCTCCTCGGCGGCGGCGGCGGAGCCCTCGCGCAGCAACAGCAGGAGGGCGTTGATCCTTCGCTATGGGTCGAGGTCAGGGACGAGCAGGGGATGCCTTTGAAGAACGCTTGCATTACTCTTGTACCCGCAGAGGGCGACATACTGTTTCGGAAGTCGGATGGGAAGGGACGCGTGCGTATCAAAAAACTGACGCGGGGTCGTTACCGCGTGACGGCCAAGATCGACGGTTACGAGGCGCAGAAGAAAGAGGTCTTGATGAGCGGGACTTCCGAAACCGTCTCCTTCTCGTTAGAGCCGCGCCATTAGAGATGAGCACTCCCACGGCATACATCTTTCCCGGCCAGGCTTCGCAGTACTCGGGCATGGGGCGCGACCTGGCCGAGAATTTCGAGGCGGCGCGAAGGGTCTTTGAAGAGGCGGACGAAGCGCTGGGGTTCTCAATCTCGTCCGTCTGCTTTGAGGGCACTGCCGAAGAGCTGCAACTGACGGAGAATACTCAGCCGGCGATTTTGACCGTTTCCGTAGCGGCCTTACGCGCCTTGAACTCCGAGGGCGTCGCACCGCCCTCCTTCGTCGCCGGGCATAGCCTGGGCGAGTATTCGGCGCTAGTGGCCGCCGGAGCCTTACGTTTCCGGGACGCCGTGCGTATAGTGCGCGCACGCGGTCGATATATGCAGGAGGCCGTGCCCCTCGGCGCGGGCGCGATGGCGGCGATCCTCGGCGCAGACCTCAAGACCGTGATGGAAGCCTGTGTCGAAGCGCAGCGGAATGATGTCTGTACGCCCGCCAATATAAATGCGCCGGGCCAGATAGTAATCGCCGGAGATGCGGCTGCGGTTGACCGAGCCATCGCTTTACTGAAAGAGCGCGGCGCGAAGAGGGCCGTGAAGCTGAACGTCAGCGCGCCCTTTCATTGCGCCCTGATGATGCCCGCGCAGGAGAGATTGGCGGCCGATCTGGAAGGCGTAGCCTTTGAAGATCTGCTGCTACCGCTGGTAACGAACGTCGATGCCTCAGTCATAGAGCCATCGGGCGGCTCGGGCGAAAAGGCGCGCGATTCGCTTGTGAGACAGGTCTCTTCACCTGTACGCTGGCAGGAATCGGTTGAGCTATTAATTCAAGAGGGGGTCGAGACTTTCGTGGAGGTCGGCCCCGGCAAGGTTCTTTCGGGACTCCTCCGTCAGATCAAACGAGACGCCGCGCGCAGTTTGAATGCAGAGGACGCCGCGAGCTTAAGTGTGACGCGCGCAGCGCTGGCTGCCGCTTAAAATTTTTTCAGGTCTTTTATTATTCACAGAGGAGCAAAAAAGATGCCCGATCAAGAGATCGAGAATAAGGTGAAGCAGATCATCGTTGACGAGCTGGGCGTGGACGAAAACGAGGTCACTCCCAACGCTCGCTTTATAGATGATTTAGGCGCGGACTCGCTTGACACGGTCGAGTTGGTAATGCGTTTCGAGGAGGAGTTCGGCATTGAAATCCCGGACGAGGACGCCGAAAAAATCCAGAGCGTCCGCGACGCCTACACCTATATCGACCAGCACAAGAAATAGTAGCAAGTGACGAGTGACGAGTGACGAGCCGCAGGGCAAGGGGTCTTTAACTTGTCGCTCGCCACTCGTCACTCGCCACTGTTTTTGAGGAAGGAGCATTCGTCTTGAAACGTCGCGTCGTGGTTACGGGCCTCGGCCTTATTACTCCTGTCGGGAATTCCGTAGCGGACACCTGGGCCGCGCTGATGGCGGGCCGCAGCGGCGTCGATTTCATCAAGAAGTTCGACACGGAAAAGTTTCCCGTGCGCTTTGCCGCCGAGATCAAGGATTTCGATCCGCTCAATTACGTAGAGAAAAAGGAAGCGCGCAAGATGGGCGCTTTTATTCACTACGCCATCGCGGCGGCCGACGAGGCTGTGAAGGATAGCGGGCTTCGGATCGATGATGAAAATGCGGAGCAGGTGGGAACCTACATCAGCAGCGGCATAGGCGATTTCTGGGCCATCGAGCGCGAACACACAAAGCTCTTGAATGACGGGCCGGGCCGCGTCTCGCCCTTCTTCATTCCGTCGGCGATCGTCAACCTTGCGGCCGGACAGGTCTCCATACGTCACGGCGCGAAGGGGCCGAACTCGGCGACCGCCACGGCCTGTTCGGCGGGCGCGCACGCCATCGGCGACAGTTTCAAGATCATCCAGCGCGGCGACGCCGACGTGATGATTTGCGGCGGGGCGGAATCTGCCATCACGCCCATGTCGGTCGCCGGTTTCGCAGCCATGCGCGCGCTCTCTACGCGCAACGACGACCCCCTTCGCGCCTCGCGTCCTTTCGAGCGCGACCGCGACGGCTTCGTCATAGGCGAGGGCGCGGGGCTTTTGATCCTGGAAGAGTTGGAGACGGCGCGCCGTCGCGGCGCTCGGATTTACGCGGAGCTTGTCGGCTACGGTATGACGGCCGACGCTTTTCACATTACGATGCCGGACGAGACGGGCTCGGGCGCGATTCGCGTCATGCAGAAGGCCCTCAAGGACGGAGGCGCAGAGCCGGAAGCGGTCGGCTACATCAACGCGCACGGAACTTCGACTCCCTACAATGACAAGTTCGAGACGATGGCGATCAAGAAGAGCTTCGGCGATCACGCTTACAAGCTGGCCGTCAGCTCTACGAAGTCCATGACGGGGCATCTGCTGGGCGCGGCCGGCGGCATCGAGGGCGTCTTTTCCGTGCTCGCCATACATCGCGGCATACTGCCGCCGACGATCAATTACGTCAACCCCGATCCCGACTGCGACCTGGATTACGTACCGAACGAGCCGCGCGAGACCAGGGTGGACTACGCGCTCTCGAACAGCTTCGGTTTTGGCGGAACCAACGCCGCCCTGCTTTTCAGAAGATATGAAGAATAGGAGTCAGAACCCGAGGACTCAGAACTAGAATAAGAACGAAGGCGTCTGCTTTTATTCTGAGTCCTGAGTCCTCGGGTTCTGACTTCTCTTAAAAGTGCTTTTATGAAAACAATCGTCTTAATGAAACAGGTCGCCAATAAAGACGCGATCCTGCGTATCAACAAGGACGCGACCTGGATTGAAGAGGGCGACCTCTCTTACGAGGTCAACGAGTCGGACGGCTACGCGCTCGAAGAGGCCCTGCGTCTGAAAGAGAAGCACGGCGGCGAGGTCGTCATCTGCTCTATGGGCCCGCAGCGTGTCAAGAGCGTGATTAAGGACGGGCTGGCTCGCGGCGCTGATCGCGCCATTCACGTAGTCCTGAACGACCTGACGAATCTCTCGCCGTTCGCCATCGCGAGCACGCTCTCGGAAGCCGTCCGCTCGGAACAGGCCGACCTGATTCTTACGGGCTTGCAGTCGGACGATTACGGGTACGCGCAGACGGGCGTCATCATGGCGGAGCTGCTGGGCCTGCCGCACGCGACCATCGTCATCGAGGTGGACGCAACGGGCGAGCAACTGAGAGTCAAGCGCGAGCTGGAAAATGGCTGGTATCAATGGTACTCGATGCCGCGTCCGGCCCTGCTGACCATTCAATCCGGCATCA
>DASQYE010000632.1:0-6310 GCA_035639355.1 Pyrinomonadaceae bacterium | reverse complement strand
GCCAGGCTTCGACCTCCAACTCGCCCGAGGCGACGCGCTCGGCCAGTTCTTTCAGGTACGGAGCGCGATAGCCTGCGCGCACAGTGTCACGATAAAATTCCAGCGGCGCTCGGGCCATCTCTTCCGGCGTCGGGAAGCTGCGGCGACCGTCAGCGCCCTCGCGGCCAAGTCCTCTGACCAGTCCCGTCGCCATCTTTTCCGTCAGCGCCCAGGAGCAGTTGGTAGTACACAGCGACTTGACCAGGTCTTCAAAGACCGTAGGCGAGCGCAGCATACGGCCCGCCCCCTCGCGCCGAATCCAGTCGAATTCAGGATCGCCCGTCACGGCGCTGTAAAAATCCTCCATCCTATCGTCCAGCCGCAGCATGTGTCGCACGTCGCGCGTTACTCGATCAATCGCGCGCTGGCCCAGGCGACGCCCGATGCTCACCTTAACGACGCGCCGCGCACCGCTGATGCTCACGGTGACGGGCTTACCCTCTACTATATCGAGCACGCGCAACAGCTCCCAACGGCCCTGATCGAACTCGAAGGGCAAAAGCTCGCACCATCCGTGGCTGCGCACTGTGCGCTTAAAGCTGAAATCTTTCGGGGTCTTGATATTAATCTCCATTCCGCACGCTCTTTCGGCAAAAAGGGTGGCTTTCCCTGGGCGAACCCACCGGACTAAAGGGGCCGCAGGCCATAATGGCCGCCCGGTCTCAAAGCCCGCGCTCCCGGCCTCGGGCTCCGTCCCCGTCCGGCCCGTCGAGTTGATGATATGGGATTACACGCAACACCATATCGGGTAATGGTGCGCTCCTGGGATAAGCCGCTCGCGCCCCCTGAAATATTATAATTTTCTTGTGCCCGTTTCTTCGAGGCCGGAGTAGCCCGAAAAATGGGGTCTACGCGACGCGCGGCGGGGCGGAGGGCTGGGAGCGCCGATGTAGGGAACGCTATTTGCCAATAGCGGCATTGCGTTAGGACGCAGATTTTGGACGGGAGAGACTTAAATCATGACATTGCAAAATAAAATATTACCGGTTGCGTTAGTGGCGGCCCTTCTGGGCGGCGGCGTGGGCGCGTTTGTCACTCGTTCGGGCAATCCTTCGACTCAGACGGCCGCCGGCACGCCGACGGCGTCTCAGCCGCTGGCGAGCACTGCGACCGAGGCGAGCACTACGGCGACTGCTGAACAGGCCAAACTGAATACGACCAGCCTCGCGGGCGACGATCAGGATGCGTTCCGTGACGGCTTCGCGGAAGGCTACCGCGCGGCGAACGAGCGAACCGGCTCGACTGCGGTTTCTTCGCGTCGCTCATCTCAGGCCGCCCCGGTTGTTTATCGCACCCGGCGTGCGCGCTCTGTGGCCTCGGACGGTTCTCGTCGCGTCTACTACGATTACAATAACCAGCCGCGCCAGAGGTCTTTCTGGCAGAAGCACCGTGATAAGTTGACGGTCGCTATGGGCGCGGGCGGCGGCGCTCTGATCGGCGGTCTGATCGGTGGGAAGAAGGGCGCTGCCATCGGCGCGCTCGCGGGCGGCGGCGGCTCGGCGCTCTACACCTACAAGATTCGCAAGCGTAATCGTAACTACTAAAGAGTTGAAAGAGGCGTGATGGTGCAAAGCCTTAAGAGACTGACGCTCGGCGCAGCCTCGGCTCTCCTGATCGCTCTCGTCTCAATCATGTGGGCAGTTCCTCTGAACGGGGCTGCCCATTTGTATGAGCGGGAGATGGGAGGCGCGAGGGGCGCTGGCTCTGCGTCAACTATGACGGCGCTCGTTGCGCGGCAGCGCGAAAGAGGAGTAGCGGCGTCGGCGCTGGGGGCCAGCCTGCCGCGCGCCGTTCGCCTGCGCGAGAGCAGCGGGCGGGGACTTCTGGTTTCGACATGGGTCAACGGCGTCGGAGTCTATTCATTCGCCGTAGATACGGGCGCGGGCGCGACCATTATCTCGGAGCGCGTGGCGCGTGACGCGGGCGTCGCGCTGAAACGTGGAAGCGCGACCGTGGTGAGCGGCATGAGCGGCGCGGGCTCCGTCAACGCTCGGGAGGCGTCCCTTAGTAGCCTGGCCATCGGCGACGAGAATAACCTGTTGCCGTCACAGGGAATCGTAGTCGTCACAGGCGGCTTGCCGCCAGACATAGACGGCGTGCTGGACCCGACCGAAGCGTTCTGGCCGCTCGGTTATTCGATCGATATGCGGCGCGGCGAGATCAGCGCCTTCGACCCGCGCACCTCGCCTTTAAGCTTGAATGACGCGCCGCAGGACGGTGCGGTCGTGCGCTGGCTCGTCGAGAGCGGCAGTCGCCGCCCGTTCGTCATGCTCGGCGGCGGACGACGCGCGCTGATAGATACTGGCTCGGAGTTCGGACTTGCGGTCAGCGAAACGGCTGCGCGCGCGATGGGTATTCCCGGCCAGATGGGCAGGAATAGAGACGGCGCGCGGGATATAGCGGGCGGAAGAATCACGGCGCGGCGGGTCGCGCCCGCGACCGTTCAGGTCGGCTCACTGGTTTTGCGCGGAGTGCCCACGGATGTACTCTCGGGCATAGTAGACGGCTCGCCCATCCTTCTAGGTCGCGACGCCCTGCAACCGTTTTACCTCTCCTTCGATCCACTCCACCGCTTGATCCTGATCGCACCGTAGAAAAGCAGGGAGGAACGAAGGGATAAGGGATGAGGGCGGAGGGATGAAAGTGTGGCTATTCAAGTTGAATAATCCTTCTTTCATCCCTCCGCCCTCATCCCTTCTCTTTATGCTGCCCGTTCTTGCCGGACGCTTGTGCGCTGTAGCTCTTCCTTCATTTTCAGCTTGGCGAGTTCGTTCTTGACGAAGTGCGGGAGGTCATCGACGACGAAGGCGGGTTTGGAGCGCCGCTCTTCGTTTCCGGGCTGGTGACGGTGTAGTTTCTTCCACTCTTCGGGAGGGATGCGCTCGAAGGCTTCGACCACTTCGGGGTCGAACTGCTGGCCCGCATTGGATTTCAGCTCCGCGAGCGCGACCTCGTAGGGCTTGGCGTTGCGGTAGACGCGAGTGCTGATGACGGCGTCAAAGGCATCTGCCACGGCGAAGATGCGCGCCTTGATGTCTATCTGCGGGCCGCGCAGGCCGAGCGGGTAGCCAGAGCCGTTCCACTTCTCATGATGCTGGCCGACGACCTGGCCTGCGCCCTCCAAAAACTCTATCCCGCGAAGAATCTTCTGTCCGAGCGCGGGATGCTCGCGCATCCTGCTCCATTCATCTTCGGTCAACGGGCCGGGCTTGCGAAGTATTGCATCGGCGACGCCGATCTTGCCTATGTCGTGCAAGAGCGCCCCGAATTCGAGCGAGCGCATTTCGTCGTAGGGCAGTCCCATCTCGCGGCCCAGCCGCAGGCTGAAGCTTACGACCCGCTCCGAATGCCCGTGCGTTTCGGCGTCGCGCGTTTCCAGGGCGGCGGCCAGCGCCTTGAGCGTCATCCGGTAGTTATCCTCAAGGGCACTGAAGGCGCGATCCAATTCAGCCGTCCGCTGCCTGACGAGGTCTTCCAGGTAATTCTCGTAATGTCGCTTGGCCGCCCTGAGCGCTCGATGCTCAAGAGCGCGGCGCACTACGGCCTCGACGTGCTGTATGTCGAAGGGCTTCATGACGTAGTCGAATGCGCCGACGCGCAAAGACTCTATGGCGCTCTCGATGGTCTGCGCCCCGCTAATCATAATGATGAGGGTTTCCGGCGCGCGCCCCAGGACGTGCGGAACCATCTCCAGCCCGCTCATCCCCTTCATCATGATGTCGCTGATGACCAGATCGAAAGGCTCTTCGCGTATCAGCGCCAGCGCCTCTGTAGCCGAACCGACCGCCGCGCATTCATATTTGGCGCAGAGCAGATCACAGAGTATATTCCTGATCTGCGGCTCGTCATCCGTAATCAGAATACGGCTTCGACCTTTCAACATTTTCCTCATGCTGCTGATACCTTTTCGCCTGCCTTGAATGAAAATTAACGTGCGACGACTAAAGGGAAGAGATGGCTCCGGGCCCTTAAACCGCTCCTCTTGTCTCAGAGAGAGAAAATACTTGTCGGGGCCGTTGCCGCTATCGGCAAGCCTCATACCAACGCGCTCGCGCCCTCCCGGCACGGGCTTGTCACCAACTCCTCAAGCGGTCGCCTCCCGTCAGGCCGAATGATGTCACGCCCACGTCAAAGTCCATTGTTAGTCCACATTGACGCTCGTGCGGCGAGAAATAGCCTTAGGCTTCGGCCCCCGCAGCCGAGGGGCGCAGGCGCTGCTCCGCCTCCTCGCTCCAAATCCTGAAGGTGAGGCATAAAGCCACAGCGTAAATCGGGCTAATGCTGCAATATGCAGCGAGGTCTTTCTACCGGGCCGACCAGGGACGGGCGTTCAACTCACAGAAAACAGCGCGCGGGAGCGTTTAGACGGAGCCTTAGACGGAGGGCGCGCCGTCCGCCTTTGGTGACCGCCGAATTGATTCTTCCCCTTCTATCTCAACGACATCCACCGGCGCGCTCCCGGCCTGTTGACGCACGAGGCGGGGCGCAGACCGCCCGCGCCCCGCCTCGCGCGCTGGCCGAGCAGGAGCGCGCGGCGCGTAACGGGAACGATTCTTGCCAGTGGAGGCTCTGCGCGCCGGACAGACCACTTTCAAAGAGACAAACCAAGCCCAGCCAAACCTCGCAATAGCACGGAAGGAGTCGCAAGGTGAAAAACCCTAAAAAGCATTTGATTCTGACGGGGCTTGCGCTTCTCTCCTTGTTGCTCTCTTTATGCGCCGGGAGACTGACGGGCGATGACGTGGTTGTTCGGGCACAGCTCAAAACAGAGAGCGGCGGGAAAGTCTCTCCAGCCCTGCTCGCCCGGATGCGCGATGCGCAGGCGGGCGGGCGCATCCAGGTCATAGTGCAGCCGCGCGATGCTGCCAACGCCTCGCTCGATCTGCTTCTGCGTAATATGGGCGCTCGCATCAAGAGCCAGTTACGCCAGCTCAACCTTCGCGTCATAGAGCTTCCTGCCGATGCGGTTGTCAAACTGGCCGCCCGCCGCGAAATCCGCTACGTCTCGCTCGACGACGAGATCAAAACTTTCGGGCACGTCACGACGACGAGCGGGGCGGATGCCGCCAATGATACGGGCTTGCTGACCACGGGCGGGCTCGACGGCACGGGTATAGGCATCGCCATCATCGATTCGGGCATAGACACGAACCACCGTTCGTTCACCAGCGCGCTCGGTCTCAGTCGCGTCCAGTTCAGCCGGGACTTCACCGGCGAAGGACGCACGGATGACCCTTACGGTCACGGCACGCACGTAGCTTCGGCCTCCGCCGGTAACGGCCAGGTCTCAAGCGGACAATACAAAGGGATCGCGTCGAACGCACAGATCATCAATCTGCGCGTGCTCAATGCTCAGGGCACGGGCACCGCCTCAGCCCTGCTCGGCGCTCTCGATTGGGTGCTGTCGTATCGCAACATCTTCAACATCAGAGTCGTCAATATGAGCCTCGGCATGACGGCCGTGGACTCTTACAAGAATGACCCAGTGTGCCGTGCCGTCAGGAGATTAGTGGACTCAGGCGTGGTCGTTCTAGCAGCCGCAGGCAACAACGGCAAAGACAGCTCCGGCAATAAAATCTACGGCCAGATTCACTCTCCGGGCAACGAGCCTTCTGCGATCACGGTCGGGGCGGCGAACACGTTCGGGACGGATGCGAGGGGCGATGACGCTGTGGCTTCCTACAGCTCTCGTGGGCCCACTCGCAGCTTCCTGACGGACGAGAATGATCTAAGGCATTACGACAACCTGATTAAGCCTGACATCGTCGCGCCGGGCAACAAGCTGATCTACGCGGAAGCCTTTAATAATCATCTCGTCACCGCTCATCCGGAGCTGGACGCGGGCGCGAGCAGTATCACAACTCGAAAGATGATGTACATGAGCGGCTCATCCATGGCGACTCCCGTAGCCGCAGGCGCAGCCGCCCTCCTGCTCCAAGCCAACCCGTCTTTAACTCCCAACCTCGTCAAGATGATCTTGATGTACACGTCGCAGCCTCTGGCTGGGTACAACCAGTTCGAGCAGGGGGCAGGTGAGTTGAACATAGAAGGTGCTGTCCGCCTGGCCAAGCTCGTGCGCCCGAGCTTATCGCTGCTCACCTTGGTCGGCGACCCGCTCCTGACCACACTGGTCGCGCCCGTAGCGCAGACGACCATAGCCGGGCAGACGTTCGCGTGGTCGCAGGGCATCATCCTGAACCGGACGTATGCGACAGGGACGAATCTGATTACTAAATACCAGAAGATTTACGGCGCGGGCGCTCTGCTCGGC
>DASQYE010000631.1:0-3411 GCA_035639355.1 Pyrinomonadaceae bacterium | reverse complement strand
TATAGTTGTTCGAAGCTTAAATCCGAAGAGAGGCGCTTTCGGAACCTTGCCATTCCGAAAGCGCCTCTCATCTTTTACGCATGACCCGATGTGCTGTTTAGCTGGCGACCTCCGACGACATGCTTGAGAAATCACCCGGCGCTGTGGCGGCTGCGGCGGCATTCTCGCCGACCACAGGCATACTCTCTGCGAGCGCGCCGTTATCGCTCGGCTTCTCCGCGTCGCGCTGCTTGCTATCGAGCGCGGTCTTGAGCTGGGCCATACGGCAGCTGCCTTCAAATAGAGCGCCCTGCTCTATCACCAGCGATGGCGTTTGAATATTGCCGTTGACCTTGGCGGCGCGCCCCAGCTCAAGGCGCTGGCTGGCGACTATATCGCCGTTGACCGTTCCGTGAATGACGGCGACCGCCACCTGTACGTCGGCGTCCACCTGCCCGTTGTTGCCGACGATGAGCGTTCCGGATTCGGAACTGACGCGGCCCGACAGGTGGCCGTCAACGCGCAGCATCGCTTTGAAGGTCGCTTCGCCCGTCAGCACCGTCCCATTGCCGACAAAGCCGCTCAGCGTTCCTTCCTTGATGTCGCGCGCCAGCGATTCGCTCTCAGTGACGGCGCGCGGAGATGACGAAGAAGAAGACGACGGCTCGGCCGTAGACCTGTAGGCCGTCGGCTCGGCGCTCGGCTGGCTCTGGTATGACGGGGAAGCGTTGTACTGCGGCGTCGCTTTGCTGTCCATAGTGTTCTCGCTGTCTCCCTGATCCACTTTCGGATTCTTTCCCATTCTAAGCATTACTGAAACCTCCCGATGAATGTCTCTCGTACGGGTCAACCCACAGATGCCGATGCGCCTATAGGACGGCGACTTCGAGCGATAGGTGAGCGCGTGCAAGTCGGCTGAAATTTAGCTTTCGATGCTGGTCGGAACTGTCTATCTGCTCGCCCCGGCAGGCAGACGCTTTTACAAAAGCGTAGTTCATCATAGATAAACAGTTTGCACGTGTCCAGCATTTTTAAATGACGGGGGTTGGAGGAGGGGCGCTCGCGTGGGAAGAAAGCTTCGCGCCGCTTGCTACATTTAGTAGCCGGGCGCGCCCCTATGCACTAAATCATGCGCCGCGGGCCAGTCGCGCAGGGTCGCGAGGCCGCTCCCGCCGGGGTGGAAAAATAATTACGCGAGCGCCCCCCGGTGGCCGTCTTCCGGGCGATGTTTCGCACGCGCTTTCGGCCTTCCGCCTGCGCGCTTCGGCCCGGTTGTCAACCGGACATCAAACATGGCATCCTGAGAGGGTAAAGGAAAAAGGGCTCAATCGACGGGAAGGTTTCAGGCCGGATGTTTGTCGAAAGTAAGATCAAGACCAAGCTGCTGCGCCGTATGGGCGCGTGCGTCAAGGATTTCGGGATGATCGAAGAGGGCGACCGCGTGATGGTCTGCCTGTCGGGCGGAAAGGACAGCTATACTTTGCTTGACCTGCTGCTCGACGTGCGCGAGCGAGCGCCCGTCCGCTTCGACATACTCGCAGTTAACCTTGACCAGAAGCAGCCAGGCTTTCCCGCTCATGTCCTGCCCGAATACTTGAGCGGGCTGAACGTTCCCTTCCGCATCGTCGAGCGCGACACCTATTCAATCGTCAAGCGACTGGTTCCGGAAAACAAGACCTACTGCGCCGTCTGCTCGCGTCTGAGGCGCGGCATTCTCTACAACATCGCCGTCGAAGAGAATTGCACGAAGATCGCGCTCGGCCATCACGCGGACGACATCATCACGACGTTTCTACTGAATCTCTTCTTCGTCGGCACGCTCAAGGCGATGCCGCCCATACTGCGCTCTATGGACGGGCGCAATACTGTGATTCGTCCGCTCGCCTACTGCCGCGAGTCCGTGATCGCGGAGTTCGCCGCGTCGAAAGAGTTTCCGATCATCCCTTGCGATTTGTGCGGCTCGCAATCGAACCTGAAAAGGGCGCGCGTCAAGCGACTGATTGCCGAGCTTGAAAAGGAGATTCCGAATATACGCAGCTCCATGCTGACGGCGCTCACGAACGCAGTGCCTTCGCACCTGCTCGATCCCCGTCTCTTCGACTTCAAATCGCTCGCGCCGGGCACGGGCGACCTTGAGGCGGAGCTGGACACGGCCATCGGCCACACGGACGAAGACTTGGCGCAGCTGCCCGCGCTGGTCTCGCTCGCCTGAGCCGGAAACTGAAGCGATGGCGACTGCCTCAAAAAAACGCGAGCCGGATTGGAGCGATTTTCCGCCGGGCACCGTCACCGAGTACACACAGCTTTTGTGCCTGGCCTGCATTTTCGACATTTTCACAGCGCAGATGGGCCTCGCGCCGCGCACGGCCTACTCCGAAATCAAGCGCCATTCTCCGACCGTCGAAGAGCTGACGGCGCGCTCTTCCCAGCGGCCGTACTTCTCAAGCGAGGAGAAGAACCCGCGCTGTCCTTACTGCAACTCGGCCAAACGCTGGCACGCGCGCCTCGACACGCGTCGCATAGAGGGCGGAAAGGGAACGGACGCGGCGCGGCGCGCACTTCTCAAGTCGCTCCCCAAATCCGAAGACCAGTTCCAGCTTATCGAAACGAAATCCACGCGCCGCGCCACCTTCTTTGAATGGCTAGACGCCACGGGCCGCGCCCTGGACTTCGAGACGGACGCGTGGTTGATAGAGGCGACGCGCGCCTTTCTCGAACGCTCGGAGCCTAAGACGGATTGGGCGGAAGCGTTCGAGGGCCTGCGCGCAGTGCGCCGCTCGAACCGCCTGGAAGAGGGTTGGGTGCGAGACGGCGCGCGACTGTTTCTAGCGCCCGCCATCTACAACGACGTGCTGCTCGTGCAATACCTGGTCAGCCGCTCGCACAAACACGGCGGGCGCACCTTCGAGGGGCGGCTGACGCTGATAGAGTTGGTGCGCCGCCTGCGCTACAGCGGCCATCTGGACGCGCAGGGCATCACGGAGCGCGATCAATTCGATGTCCTAGAAAAGCTGGTCGAACACCTGACGGGCGGCGACGGCGCGGTCAAGCTCTACTATGTCGTCGATCGCCGCGATTTTCTGGAAAAGGTCAAGACCGTTTACGCGCGCTACGCAGCATAACTTGCGGCGCGGCGCACCGAAGTGACCTGCCGGCCTTCTCTTTCTCTCTGTAAGGGCGTATCGACAGCCTCCCGAACGCCGCTTTCGTCAGAGGCTACTTTCTTCGCCGGTCTGTTACGGGTCTTCTCGCATCGGTCTCTTCCGGCAGTTGTGAATGGCGACCCGTCACGCGAGGAGGGCGCACCATCACGCCCTGTACGCTCTCAAGCGGCGTCGGACGGACGCCTGGAAGCGGTTGGACGGGCGGCGCTGCCATCACCCCTGTCGTGGCCGTTCTCCTCCCCATCACGGGGAATGTCTCTCGTCCATC
>DASQYE010000630.1:0-4490 GCA_035639355.1 Pyrinomonadaceae bacterium | reverse complement strand
CGGGATTGTGCAATTCGCACCCGTATTCGGGATTGCCTAAGAATACCACCTGCTCCCACTTGATCTGGCCGAGCGTGTTGTTCTTGATAATGACGACGACGATGGGCAGGTCGTACTTGACGGCCGTCAGGAATTCTCCCATGAGCATGGTAAAGCCGCCGTCGCCTACAAAGGCTATTGATTGTCTTTCCGGGTAAGCTACTTTGGCGGCGATGCTGTACGGCAGCGCGCAGGCCATCGTCGCCAGTGTTCCTGAACAACTGAACTTCTGACTTCCTCTGATCTTGAACTGCCGCGCGATCCACGTCGTAATCGTGCCCGAATCCGTCGAGATGATAGCGTCATCGGCCGCAATTTCGGACAACTCCCACGCTACCCGCTGCGGCTTGATCGGCACGTCCGTCTTCATCGCACGCGTGCGCATCAGTTCCCACCAATCTTTCATTCCCTCCTGCGCCTGTTCTAGAAAACTGCGATCCTCTTTGCGTTCGACGAAGCGAGAGAGCGCCGCCACAGTCGGCTTCGCGTTGCCGACGAGCCCTACTTCGACCGGAAAGCGCAGGCCGATGCGGTCGGGCTTGTCGTCGATCTGCACGCCCTTGGCCTGGTCGGGCTTAGGTAGATATTCCATGTACGGAAAGGACGAGCCGATGATAAGCAAAGCATCCGCCTGCTCCATCGCTTCCTGCGAAGGTGTTGTGCCGAGCAGACCAAGACCGCCCGTAGTCAAAGGGTGATCGTCGGGCACGACTGCCTTGCCGAGCAGCGCCTTGACGATTGGAGCGCCGAGCTTTTCTGCTATCTCGATTACTTCATCGGTCGCGCCGAGAGCGCCCTGACCGACGAGGATCACCGGCCTTTTAGCCTCGTTAAGAATAAAGGCGGCAAGTTTCAGCTCATCTTCGGGCGGGACGGCGTGCGGGGGCGACCAGCGGCTAGTCGTGTGCCCCTCGACATTGTGCATCGAGCCACGGCCTGTAGGCTCTTTCTCCTGATAGTCAACCGGAAATGTGATGTGCGCCACGCCGCGATGGTTGAGCGCGTGGCGGCACGCCTCATTCGTTAGCATCTCGACCTGATTAGGATTGATGACTTCCTGGTTGTAGACGGTCACGTCCTCAAACAGGAGTGTCATGTTGATCTCCTGTTGGAATTTGCTGCCCTTTAAATCGGAGTACGTCTGCCCCGTGATGGCGAGCACTGGCGCCTGGTCGAGCTTGGCGTCGTAGAGGCCGTTCAAAAGGTGTATGCCGCCGGGGCCTGACGTGGCGAGGCAGCAGCCCAGTCGTCCTGTGTATTTCGCGTAGGCGCAGGCCATGAAGGCGGCGGCCTCTTCGTGGCGCACCTGTACGAAGCGCACAGAGGTCTGCCGCGCGCGCAAGGCTTCCATGATGCCGTTGATACCGTCGCCCGGCAGGCCGAAGACCGTATCCACGCCCCAATCAATGATGCCTTCGACCAGTATATCCGCAGCCGTCCGAGCCATAGCTACACTCCTTAAACGGCGCGCGCCTTCTCTCCGGCTTCAGCCCCGGTATCGTATTGCGGGTTGACCGCGACGCCGTGTTTGAAGACCAATTCACCGCCGAGATAGCCCGAGATCGAGATCAAGATAACACCAACCACAGAGAGCACAAACGGGAAAGTGTAACTTCCGCTCACCATCCGCGAACCATTCGCTGTGCGCAGATAAAAGCTGGCCGCGAAAATCAGCAACGCGATAACATTCAGGCGGGCGTGCCAGTCGGCCACTCTTTTAACTTCACGGTCTTTAATCGCGAGCCAGTCAATAATACCGAAGACGGCCGCCGCCACCGCGCCGATGATGCCAGCCAGCAGCGCGTAGAACGCGATCCAATCTCTCCACACAGGATTGCCGCGCCACAGGTAGACTACGTCCGCGATGAGCGAAAAGACCCAAAGGGCAATCGGAAATGGAATGAGCATCGGATGAATCGGATGCCCCATGATGCTTGCAGGACTTGACATAGTTACCTCCTTTTTACTGCCACGGCCATCTTCTCAGCGATCTTTTGATGATACGGGCAGACTTTGTTACTCCTTCGCACGAGGACGATGGTTGTCACGATGGCCGCGATGTTGACGCCTTGCACCAGACTCAACAGAACCTCCCGGCGAAGCAAGCAGTAGATTAAAAGTAGCACACTACTGATGAGCCAGATCAGCCAAGTCAAGACGCTAATTCCTCACGCGCACCTTTCAACGATCAAATGACGTATTTGCGGGTAATAAGCTATAACGACGAGCGCCGTTCCAACCCAACCGATAATTTCCATCTTGAGTCACAGCAGTTAAGCTCTTGTCCTCCGAGAGGGGGGTCATAAACCCCTTCAGGGGTCTTCCTTTCAAGGAGCGGCTAAGAGTTTTAACGCGCTCTCTCCGGAGTAAACCTCAGAGGAGAGATGGCCCTATCTTCGAGCAGGCTCTACAGCGACTTCAGGAATTCAACCAGGTCTCCCTTTTCCTGATCGCTCAGATTAAGTCGCTTGAAGTTGTTGTAGTGGTTGACCACGTCGAGCAATGTCGCAAAGCGCCCGTCGTGGTAGAAGCCGCCCTTCGTGTGTGAGAAGAGTCCGCGCAAGGGCGCTGTGCGATAAGAATTATCGGGCGAACGGCTCGCTTGAAAATCGTCTATGCCGATCTCCGAAGCCTTGTGCGTATTCCATCCCGGCTCGGTAAAGAGCGGCGGCAGAGGCGGTGTGTCGGGAGATGGCCGAACAGGTGGCCGCCCTGTTTGAGAAAAAGCGCCCGCAAATGGAGCGCGCCTTCGCCAGGACCGGCCTTGCGAGTGGGGGTTGGGAACTCACGGACGTGACACAGTGTTTGTACGCCAACGTGCAGCGCAGCGCACGCGCCCTGCTTGAGCAGCGCGGGTTGCTTTCCCCCCGCGAGAAGCACGCTAACGGCGCGGAATGGGTCTTTTGGGCGGAGGAACCGAAAGCGGACGCGGAAACGTAGAGTTAGCTGATTCTGTTCTTCGAATTGAAGGCTGTACTTGCATGTCTTAACCGTTCGGCAAGGATTTCGGGATTCTCGCCTATCCTCGCTTAGTTCTCTCGCTCGTAGTCTAAGAGTTGGACTTGGCCGAGCACGCCCGCGTCGTTGAGTTGCAGGCTCCGGCGCGCCGTCGTATTCCTCATCTTAATAGTGTGACGCATACGGGCTTATGTGGTATCGTCGGGCGGTGGGCGGATTCCGGGCGTTGCCCCTTCCCGTGAGATGATTACGAGGCAATGGCTGCGATTCGCTTACGGCCAGAGGCGGGGCTCGGGTGCAAAAGGAAAGGGCTCGGAATAGAAACTAAAGGGAGAGGAGCTAGTTACGAGATGGCTACAACTGCAATGAGCCATGCGGGCGTGGTGGATGTCGCAACGGAGAAGCATCCGAAGGGTCTTTACGTGCTATTTGCGACCGAGATGTGGGAGCGATTCAGCTTCTACTCGATGCTCGCGATGTTTACTCTCTACTTGCAGGACGGCGCGGAAGGATTCGGTTGGACGGCGGCTCAGGCGACCGGCCTGTACGCCAACTACCTGATGTTCGTTTACGCCTCGCCTCTGATCGGCGGCCTGATCGCCGACCGCATCACTGGCTATCGCAAGGCCGTGATGATCGGCGGCATCTTCTTTATAGCCGGACATCTGTTGCTCTCCTTCCGCTCGTTGACGGCCGTCTACGCGGCCTTGACGTGCCTGGTCATCGGCAACGGGTTCTTCAAGCCGAACGTCTCGACGATGGTCGGCAACCTCTACACGGAAGGCAGCCACCTGAAAGACCGCGCCTACAACATCTTTTATATGGGCATCAACGTAGGCGCTTTCACGGCCCCGCTCGTCGCCGGTTGGGTGCGCGCCAAGTTCGGATTCCATCCGGCGTTTGCCGTCGCAGCCGGCGGCATGGTGATCTCCGTCTGGATTCTGTGGCAGTTCAAGAAGCACGTCGAAAACCCTGAGCGCAACACGGCAGCGCCCCTGACGGCACAACCTTCCGCCGCGACTCGCGACGACGAGACGGCGACCGACACTGCGGCCACCGCGACGGATGCGCCTCCGCATGGCGTCAGCCACCAGGAGGCGAGCGCAAACCGCCAGGCGACTATGGATGCCGTCCCCGAATGGAAGCGCATCGTCGCGCTCATAGTTATCTTCGCCGTCGTCATAGTCTTCTGGATGGTGTTTCACCAGAACGGCTCGACCTTGACTTACTGGGCGGACAAAAATACGGATTGGACGGTCTTCTTCTCGCATGAAACTGCGGAGGCATCGGGCGGAATCATCTCGAACTCGATCAATCCGTTCTGGGTCATCACGCTCACCTTCCCGCTCGTCTTCTTCTGGCAATGGATGGACAGGCGCGGGCTTGAGCCCTCGACGCCGACCAAGATGGCGATTGGAATGACCTTGACCGGACTATCGTTCTTCGTACTCTACATTGCTGCGAAGACCGGCGAGGCGAGCGCCCTGGGTGGC
>DASQYE010000629.1:0-6072 GCA_035639355.1 Pyrinomonadaceae bacterium | reverse complement strand
CAGCCAGACTTGATCGGCCAGGTCAAGGCCGTGCTCGAAGAGTCTCAGATTGATCCGCGCAGCCTGAAGCTGGAAATCACGGAGAGCGTCGTCATGGAGAACATAGAGGCTGCGACCGAGATGCTCAAGCAGCTTCGCGATCTGGGCGTCGAGCTGAGCATAGACGATTTCGGCACGGGCTACTCGTCCTTGAGCTACCTGCACCGCTTCCCCATCAGCACGCTCAAGATCGACCGCTCCTTCGTCAGCAGCATGGCCGATAACAACGAGAATACAGAGATCGTGCGAACCATAGTCATGCTTGCGCGCAACCTCGGCATGAAGGTCGTCGCCGAGGGCGTCGAGACCAAGGAGCAGTTGGCCCAGCTGCGCGCTCTCGATTGCGATTACGGCCAGGGATACTTCTTCTCAAGGCCGACCGACGTGGACGCCACGGGCAAGCTGCTGATAGACGTTGAGGATTATCTTATGACTCCGCACGCCGAAAGCCTGAAGCCCATGGAGTATGCGCTGGTGGCGTAGGAGAGGTAAAGCAATGAAGTAGTTCGGGCTCTTAACGTATATTCCCGATCTTGATGCAGCGCCTTTCCCCAAGCCCTTTTTTACAGGGCTAATCAGCGGCGCGCAGGGTCTAGAGCGCCGTTAACGTCCGATTCCGACCCGCGCATGATTATGACGCTATCACCCGAGAGCCGGGCCAGCGTCATGCGTCCGCCGTCCTCTCTCCACACCGCCTGCCTTTCCGTGCCGGAGTCCGAACTCTTGCCCGCCTGACCCGGTCGTTGCTTGAGCGCAGCGTAGGCTTTAAAGAATTCCAAGGCATCAACGGGACGATCCCAAACAGTCTTCCAGACAAAAAGCGGAGTGCCCGCGTTGCCGTCGCGCTCGAACAGGTAGGCGCGGTCGCCGCCCCAACCCGCCGCGCCGCGCACCGCCTCCTGTTCCGAGACGCCCGCCATCAACAACCCTCGCACGCCTATCTCGCCGACGGGCGTCGAGCTGGTGATGCGCCACCCTCGCACGCTAAATTCCGCTTCGCCCACGCGCACGTCGCGCGCCGCTTCCGCCTGAAAATATTTCTCCGGGTGAAGAATCTGTTCGCTGGACGCGGGCGGGCGCTGTAGGAACAGCTCGTCCACGGCGCGTTCTCCGCCGCGACGACGCACGGCCTCGACAAAGCGCGTGCCATCGCGGTAGCGAAAGATGAAAGTTTCGACGAGCAGCGGCGGAAACAGCTTTCCGGCCTCGGCACGATACACTGCGAAACGCTCGCTCTCCTGACGCCCTATGTCGTCAAGCGAGCGACGGCCGTAGGCATCTCCCTCTTCGGCGCGCCGCTGCACGGTCATAGCGTCGCCTTCGATGACGGCGAAGACCGCCTCCGTGCGGTCGAAGCTGTAGGGCCGCACGCCTACGAGCTTCATCAGATCGAAATGCTGATCCTGCAAGGCGTGCACAAACTCGTGCGTCAGGAGCGAGCCGTCGTTCGCCTTGTCCACCAGCAGCACTTGCTTATCGAGCGGCGAATACGTAGCGCTGGCCGAGACCGCCAGGAAGCTCGCTCCCAAAGAGACCAGATCAGTCCCTTCAGGTAGCACGCCGCCCTGCGCAGCCAGCCTTCCCAGGGCGCGCAGCTCGTCGCCGCCCAGCGCCTGCGCCATCTCATTGGCCCGCGTGCCGTACTCCCAGCCGGAAAGCTCCGCCATCCAGACTTCGTCTTTCCAGCCCAGCTCACGAAGGCGCGAGGCCGTCTCCATCGCACGCGCGCGCATCTCGCGCAGTTTCGGCGAGAGCGGCCTCATGGGCAGCGGCGGCAAGATGCGCTCCACCGTGACGACCGTCGTCGCCGGGCTCGCGCTTCCTTTCCGTCCGCGCTTATTCCCGCACGATGCGACCAGTAAAGAGATGATGATAATGACGACGCCGGAACAGTAAATTATGCCCCTGCCTTGAATACGCATAACAGAGCTTAGACGCACGAATCAGGCCCCGCGATGCCGGAAAAAAGGGATGAGGGATAAGGGATGAGGGATGAATGATTGAGTGAACTGTTAGTTGATGCTTTCACTCAAACCTTTTCATCCCTCATCCCTTATCCCTCATCCTTGCCTTTCCAGCGTCTTATGAGCCATTCGGCTGAGAGCAGGAGGGGGAGGATGAAAGCTAGGGGCCACCATGTTCGCAGCTCCCAGGTGTGATGCGCTTTCTCTGTGTCGCGCGGGGGCGCGGAGAGACGTTCGAGAAGAGCGTTCAATTGAGCGGCGGCGAAAAGTTCTCCGCCGCTTTCTACGGCCGCTCGTCTTAATGTGTCGCGCGCTGCGCCCGCTTCAAGTCGCTCAGGCGCGACGACGGCGAAACGCTTTTCCGTGCTTCCCTCTCCATGATTCGCCTTGTAGTCCACTTCCAGAGAGAAGCGCCCGAGGGCGGGCGCACGGAAGCGCGCGCGCCAGACGCTCGCATCCGTTTCATCCGGCGCAAATAGAATCTCCTGCGGCTCGGCGGCGATAGCTGTTCCCTCGCCCGTATCCTCCACCTGCGGCTGCAAGCGCGCCTTCACCCTGTCGAGCCCGGACGGCGAAAACGATTGATCGCGCACGCGAATCTCCGCCGTGACCTCCTGGCCCACGGCGGGCGATTCGTCGTCCAGCATGACCTCCGCCTGCGACGAAGCGCCCTCCGCCGCCCAGAGCGCAAGGCCCTGCCACAGTGCGCCGAAGGGCCCGCTCGCATCGTCCTGCGCGCCGCTCGCGCTCGTCCTGATACGCCACGAATCGGCGGGAGCGAAAACCAGAGCGCGCCCCGCCCCGTAGCGCATGGCGGCGATCAGAGGCGCGCCCGTATTGCTCGCCGTGACGGCGCTGCCCTGGCCTCCCGTTGAAGCGAGCACGAGTGCGCCCGTGCGCAAGCCGCGCAGGCTGAATCCCTGTCCCGTCAGCGCGGCGGCAAACGCGCCCTGGCTTGCGCTCAGATAGCCTCGCAGTGGGCCAGCCGCGCCGGCCTCTGTCGGCACGAGCGCGATCTGTTTCCCGGCCTTTTCGGCTTCGAGGGGCGCGCCGACGGCTGCCTGTTGCGTCTCGGACGCGAGCCCGCGCGGGTCTATGTCTGTAGGCGAGAGCGCATAGAGCCTTCCGTTCGGCGCGGCGATCGATCCGGCGAAGCTGTTGCCGCCGAGGATAATGAGACCGCCCCCGCGTCCGTCCACCCAGCTGCCCAGGCGCGCGGCCTCGGCGGCAGACAGCATCGCGTTCGGGGTCGCGCCGACGATAATCAAGTCGTAGGCGTTGAGACTGGCCGCGCTCTGTAGCGCCCTGTGCAGCCTCGCTTCGGGCGATGCCGATGCAAGGCCGCTCGCCCCGCTCGCGCCCGTCTCAGTCGCCGCCGCTGCTGTCGCTGCCCCGCTGTTTTCCGCTTCCTTCTGCCGGTCGGCTTCCGTCGTCGCGCCCAGGGTCGCGGCGCGGCTCACCTGCGCGAAGTAGTCCACCTCGAACAGCCCCGTTTGATCGAGCGCGCGGCGAATAAACTTTGCTTCCCAGGTGGGCTCGCCCTCGAAGAAGAGGACGCGCGTGCGGCGCTCTTCGGCGTAGATCGTCAGGGAACGCGAGAGCACGGGCGCGTCCGCCCGGCCCGCCGGTTCGATGCGCGCGACGTACTCAGACCACCCGGCGATCTTGGGCACTACTTCGAGCGTGACCGCCTGCCATTCGTCATCGCCTCTCCAGTAGACGCGCGACGAAGCCTGCACCCTGGCCGCGTCGCCGACCGTGACTAGAGATTCATGCCCGCGCACCCCTCGCCCATGAACCATGCATCTCAGCGTGAGAGGCACACCGCGCACGGGTCTACCCAACAGCGCCACGCTCTCAAGAGCGACGGCCGGCCCGTCCCTTTGTCGCAGGTCGGTGACGACATATACGGGAGCGCCGCCCGTCGCCGCGCCCGCCTGCTCCACAGCGCGGCGCGCTTGCACTGCGCCCATCGCGCCCTCCGTCAACAATATCGCGGCGGCAAAGCTCTCATCACGCCGCTGCCGAGGCTCCGCCGTCAGAGGCACGCTCGCATCCGTCGATGTCACCGCTTCAAAGCCAAGGGCGTTGAGCGCCGCGACCGTCCGCTCGATAGCATTCTCTTCGACGCCCGAGCCATCAATATTCCCCGCCGCGCTCAAGCCCTCGTCCCGCGCGTAGCGTACCAGCACGCGGCCGGGCGTCACGCCCGAGTAATCAAGACGGAGTCCGGCCAGCGCGCCGAGCAGCAATAGAAACGAAGCGGCGCGCAGTGAGACGAGAGAGAGACGCACGCGGCGCTGGCTGCCCTCAAGGCTATGCCAGTATCGCTTGAGGACGAAGGCCGCGAGCGCGAGGGCGGCGACCGCTACGGCGCGCCAGACATTGCTGCCCTCCACGCCCGGACTCAAGAGATAGATGGTTAATGCGAGCATTACGGTTTAAAAGCAGGTTCAGGGCGCACCATTCGCCAGTCTTCGGAAATATTCCGCCGCCCTTCGGTCATCCGTGGGCAGCTGAGGGTTCACGTCGCCGCTGGTGGCGCGCGTCGTCGGGTCTGCGATGGCGAACAGGTTCGAGGCCGCCTGCGCGAGCAGCGCGAGGGGCTTGCTGACCCGCGCGGCGTACTCTTCCGCACTGCCGCCGCTTTCCATGCGACCCAGCTCCGTTTCCACTATGCGCAGTTGCCCGGCGGCTTCCGCGATGGTCGCCGCATGATCGCCGCCGACCATCGCCAGGGCGTCCGCCGCTCGCCCGGCCCTCTCTCGGGCGCGACCGACGGCGCTCAAGCGCGCGGTGACGGGCACGTCTATCGTCGCCTGCAAATCGCCCAGCGCCGCATAGGCGTCAGCGAGCGCCGCGCGCAACGGGCCCGAATCTTTCGAGGCCGGGCGGCGTCCCAGCTTCTCAAGCCGCGTCTTTATCTCGGCCAGCTCGCCCGCGTATCGTCGCTTGAGGTCGATGGGCTTGCTCTGGGCCACGATCGGCGGCACATAGCGCGCGGCCAGCTGCGCGCGCTTCAAACGCTGTAGGGCTTCGCGCTCATGTACGAGCGCCTTCGCCGTGTCTACAGTCGAGAGCGCGTCCTCGGCGTCCCACATGGCGCGTATAGCGTAGACCATGTCGCGCACAGACGAGGGTGAGCCCTGCGGGGGCTCCTCTATGCCGTGATCGTGCGGCCGTGTTCTCTCCTCTGCGGCTTCCTGCGCCTGATCTTCTACGCTCGCGGGAGTAGAGCCGCCGCCGACCTCCGGCTCATGCTCGCCCGCGCCTTCAATTTTGATGTAGTCGTTAAAGGAATTCTTGAATTCGCGCTGGTCGGCGGCAATCGCATTGGCGCGCCGCCTGACCTCTTCGGGCTGAAGACGCGCGCGCTCCTGATGAAGCTTCTCCGTGTTTATGATGATCTGTCGCTGGCTCAGAAGGAAGCGGCCGATCTCGTTGGGGCGCAGGTCGCTCAGGTTGAGCCTCACCCCTTCCGGCCCCGCGATGGCGATCGCCAGGCTGGCGGAGCGACCCGTGTTGTTCGGAACGGGATTGCGGTCGCGCGCCTCGACCCAGAAGACGAAGGTATCGCCCGCCCTGACATCCAGTCGCGCAAGGTCCAGCGACGCCGAACCCACCCACTCGCGCCCGCCGCCGCCCGCTCGCTCGACGCTTCCGGCCCCAAGCTCGCCGCTCGTAAACTTCGCCGCGTCGCCTTCGCCGCGACTCTTTATGAACTTCAGCGCCGCGCTCGCCAATCCCAGATCGTCGCGCGCCGCCCAGCGCACATTGATTGGCCCACTCGGCACGGCGCGCAGTAGTTGGTCGCCTGCGGGCTCTGTAATGCGGACTTCGGGGACGGTGTCGGCGTAGGTCTCGACGGCGCGCACGAGTGGCGCGGGCGCAACTCGCTCGTCCGCCACGACGCGCGTTTCAAAAGCGCCGCTCGCGTTGGCCGTGAAGGCTCCAGCGAAGCCCTCTTCGCCGAGCGAGCGCATAGGGCTGGTCACGCCGTTGAAGCCGAGCGTCGCGCCCTCTACGGGGCCGCGGGCGCGTAGGAAGACTTCTACCTGCGATCCGGCGA
>DASQYE010000628.1:0-2782 GCA_035639355.1 Pyrinomonadaceae bacterium | reverse complement strand
AAATCGGCGGGACGAGCCTCTTCAAGCTTTCCGCCGCGAGCCCCGATGCTCTCTGCGCCATGCAGGCTCGCGCACTCAAAGAGCCGCGACGCCAGAGAGGAAAGGGAATCGCCCTCGTGGGCCAACACGGCTCTTTCCAGTCTTTGCAGCCGCAGGTGCAACTCAAGCGCGCGCGCGTCTTCCAGTAAATCTATCTGTGTATGGCTGTCCGTGCCGAGCGCTATTCTTACGCCCTCACGGAAAAAGAGATCGGCGGGCACAACGCCGTCGCCCAGATTACGCTCGGTCGTCGGGCACGCGCAAACCATGGCTCCGGCACGCGCCATCGCACGCGCCTCTGCGGGCGTCACGTGTATGGCGTGCACGCCCGTCAAACGATCGGAGAGCAAGCCCTCCGCCGAGAGCAGTGCGACGGGCGTGCGCCCGTACTCGGACACGCAGGCGGAGACCTCCGCAGGTTGTTCCGCGACGTGCATGTGGAGGGGAAGCTCTCGTTCAAGGGCGAACCGGAAGACCTCTTTCAAATACGCGAGCGGCACGGCGCGCACGCTGTGAGGCGCAACGCCCGCCCATGCTGTCGCCGTGTCGTCGCGCGCGAGCGCAGCCTGCAAAGCGTCCACGTTTGACAGGTAAACTTCCGGGTCTGCTTCGATAAAGCGCAACTGTCGTGGATCGGGCGCGGTGTTGTGGCCAGAGCGAGCGTAGGCCACGCGCAGCAGGGCTATGCGAAGGCCGACGGCGCGCGCGGCGCGCACAACCTCCTTCGCCAGCAGGTTCGGGTCACCGTAAGGAGCGCCCTCCGGCGTGCGGTGCAGGTAGTGAAACTCTCCGACGGACGTGATGCCGGCCCTCACCATCTCCAGAAAGGCCATGCGCGACGCGTCGTAGACCTCCTCGGGCCCGAGCCGCATGGCCGCGCTGTACATCATCTCGCGCCACGTCCAGAAAGAGTCCTGTGCGGAGGTGCGATATTCCGTGCGGCCGCGAATCACGCGTTGAAAGGCGTGCGAGTGCGCGTTGACCAGACCGGGAAGAAGCGCCCGGTTCTTGAGGGGACGGACAGAACAGCCTGCGACTTCGGTCGCACGAGCGACGCGCGCGATGCGACCCGAAGAGTCGCACACGAGCGCCAGCCCGCGCTCGAACCTTGCGCCCGTGTAGAGAAGATCGGGCAGCCATGCGACGTGCGAATCGTCGCCCGACCATCTCGACCCTGGTTGCTCCGTGGAAGAATCAGCCATCAACTCTGGAAGCGTGCGGCGAATCTTTTGTGCCTATCGCTTTTCGCTCGTCTGCTGTGTCGAGGCGGCGCTCTTCTTCATGGCGATCCACGCGTCCACGTTGCGTTCCAGGACATCTAGCGGCACGGCTCCCGAAAGGAGCACGACATCGTGGTACTCGCGTATGTCGAAGCGGTCGCCGAGCTGTTGCCGTGCGCGCTCGCGCAGCTCCTTGATCTTGAGCTGGCCGATCTTGTAGGCGAGCGCCTGGCCCGGCATGGAGATGTAACGATCGATCTCGTTGACGATGTCCTGCTCGGTCTTCGCCGCGTTCTCCATGAAGAAGTTGATGGCGCGCTGGCGATCCCATTTCATAGAGTGCATCCCCGTATCGACGACCAGCCGGACGGCCCGCCACATCTCGTAGGTGAGCTGGCCGAACTTCGCGTAAGGGTCGTCGTAGAGGCCCATCTCTTCGCCTAGAGATTCGGCGTAGAGCCCCCAGCCCTCGACGAAAGCCGTGTAGCCGCCGTAGCGACGAAACTTTGGTATCTCGCCCAGCTCCTGCGCGAGCGCGATTTGCAGGTGATGGCCCGGCACGGACTCATGCAGCGAGAGCGCCATCATCTCCCACTTCGGCCGCGTCTCCGGCTTGTACAGGTTGACGTAGTAGAGACCGGCGCGCGAGCCGTCCGCCGCCGGGCTGTTGTAGTAGGCGGTCGTCGTGTCGGGCGCGATATTCTCCGGTATGGGGGTCACACCGTAGGGCATGCGCGGCAGCGTCTTGAAGACTTTGACTAGATTCGGGTCGATGCGCTTGGCGAGCGAGCGGTAGGCTTCAAACAGCTCCTCCGGCGTCTTGTAGTAGAACTGCCGGTCTGTCCTCAGTTTTACAAAGAACTCGGGAATCGTTCCCTTGAAGCCGACCTTGTCCATTACGCCCTGCATCTCGGCGCGTATGCGCTTGACCTCGCTCAAGCCCTTCTCGTGAATCTCCTGCGGCGTCATGTTGGTCGTCGTGTGACGCCGCGCAAGGTAAGCGTACATCTCCTGGCCCTGCGGCAGCTGCCAGATGCCGACCTGCTCGAAGGCTGCGGGCAGGTATTCGCCCGTGAAATAGGTCTTGAGCTTTTGGAAAGAGGGAATCACGCCCGCGGCTATGGCCTCGCGCGCGGCGCTCGACAGGCGCTCGCGCTCCGTGGCCGGAATCGAATCCGGGAAACTCCTGAACGGTTTATAGAAGGGGCTGTCTTCGGCTCTCTGTACGAGCTGTTTGTCGATCTGGCCGGGCACGCGCCCTAGGACTATCCGGGGCCACATCACGTGCGCCCGTGCGCCCTCGCGCATCAAGGCCATGTCCTGCTCCATGAGTACCGGGAAGGCGCGAAGGCGCGCGAGCCAGTCTTCGTAGTCCTTCAGGGTATGAAAGCGCAGGAGTTCCGTCAGTTCGTCCGCCGTCTGAATGCCGCCGCGATGGTTGATCGGCATGAGGTACATCTTGAACTTGAAGCCCTCTATGTCGGTCTCAAGGTCTTTTTTGAAGAGATCGTAATTGAGCTGAT
>DASQYE010000627.1:0-2896 GCA_035639355.1 Pyrinomonadaceae bacterium | reverse complement strand
TGGACATTCTAAGGGCCGACCCCAGGTACAACGATCTTCTAATACGCCACGACCTTGGCTTCCTGCTCAACGACGGGTAATCGAAGCCCTCAAACGACCGGCACGCCCGTAGAAAAGGAGGCGGCCCCGGTCATGCGGCTTTCAGAGCGTCGTGACTATAAAGTCTGCGACCGCGCCCTTGGCGCGTAGCTGAGCGCCGAAGCGTGTCGCCTCCTCACGGCTTCTGAAACTCCCCGTTTGAACTCTGTACCATGTGCCGCGCCTGGGGATCTCAACTCTGATGACGTTCGCCCAGACCCCTGCCGAGCCGAGCTTGGCCACGCGCTCCTGTGCCTGTGCCGAGTCGTTATAAGAGCCGACTTGAAGAGTGAAGCCTCCCTCGGTCTGAAGGGCAGGAGGGCGCGGCATGGTGGCTGCGGGGGGTTCCACATTGTTGACGGCGGGCGTTTGGGAGGCCGGCGCTGCTCGCTCTTTTTCCGCCTCCTCATTCTCTTTGCCGACACGGGTGGCAGCCTCCACGGTCGGCACTACCGTGGTAGCGGTCTGCACGGGCGGCTTCGCCTCCGTGGCGTGCGCGTTCATCGAGGACGGATTTTCGCGGACGCCGGCGGGGACTATTTGATTCTTCTCAGGGCCGTTCGGGCCCGTCCGGCCGTCAGACACCTGCTGGCCCGTCTGCGACGTGAAGTCCAGCAGAAAGATCAGCGATAGAAAGGCTAGCCCGCATGAAATAAGAATAAAGGGCGAAGCCCGCAGCACTCTGGGGCGCGGGCGCTCTCGCTCTTCGGCTTCGGAAACCGTAAGCTCCCCTCTTAACACTCGGATGCTCTCCGCGCTGTCGGAAAAGCCGGGCATCTGTGCCGGGCGGGAGCCGCCCGTCCCGTCCTCACTCGGATTGGCTTTTGGCGATTTCACAACTGACAAGGGCAGACCTTTCTCGACGGGCGCGGCTATCTAAAAGGCGTGTATCCCCCGGCCCATCGAATTCTATAAATGGTTGTGAGCGGCTGGTACTTTCCGGAGAGCTGTAAACGAGGATTCAGCGAAATAACCGGCGGGGCTCTATATGCAAGCTGCTTCGCGGCGTGGAAGCTACTTCCAGTAAAGATTCTAACCGTAAGCGAACGCGCAAGCAAGAGGTAATTTCGAGCCGTCTCATCCATAGGCCGATACGGTTCGCCAACGGGCGGCTAGACGGGGCCAAGATTTTAACCGCCATTGATAGGGATGACCGGGCGGCAAATAATTTTGCCGTGCCCGGCAGCATAGAGATTTCGACATTTTTCCCTTGCTAATAATAATTAAACCTAATACGATGAATTGAAGGCAGCCTGGGCACGCAACGCCCTGCTGCTTTTCTTTGCCCCTTCCGAACCGCCTTTAGTAGATCAGGCGGCCGAGGTCGTCGCCGGTATCGCTTCGACTGTCAAAATACCCTCTCGATCAGGCACCTCAAAATCAACCGCTTTTGGGTAGCGTCTAAAGTTTAATTAAGGAGCACGTGACCGTAGCCTCGCACCTGTGAAAGCCGCAGCCGCCCCGCATCGTCAAAAGGGCGTCGTCCGGGCTCGCCTCGCTACCGGGCCTGGCAGTTTCTCCCGTCAGGCGGCAACACAATCGTCCAACAAAATGGAAACCACAGGCCAGCAAAGTTTTACCAAGCCGCTTGTGTGGCTCGTCGTCGGGTTTGCAGCCGGGCTCCTGTTATTGTCCGTCTACACCCTCCCGGCCGCACAATTGAGCATTCCTTACCTGCTCTTCATCCTTTTGACGGTCGGCGTGGGCTCGCGCCTGCTGATAGAGATACCGCAGGGCAGGGCACAGGTCTCCGCCACGGATGCCTTTGTCTTCCTGGCGCTGCTCTTGTTCGATGCCGAGGCGGCGATCTTTCTGGCCGCCGTGGCTTTCCTCTGCGCCTCCCTTTACAGTCACAGGCAGGGAAGCAGGCGACTTCTCTATACGTCGCTGCTGGTCGTCTCAATCACGCTGACGGCCTGGACGCTGCGATTCTTTTTCGGATCGATCGTCGATCTGGCCCGCAATGACCGCTCGCTGCCACTCGTGGCCGCCATCTGCATCATGGCCCTGGTGCAGACCGTATTCGTTTCTCTCTTCGTTCCCCTGAACGCTGCACAGATGGCCGGGGAGCCGGAGGGGCGCAAGCGCGCAGGGAATTTCTTCTGGACATTCCTGGCTTACCTGGTCGGAGCCGCCGCCGCAGGTCTGCTTGCGAAGCTCGTCGGCCGCGTCGGCGCTCCCACCTCGATTGTCGTCGTCACAGTCCTCGTCCTCGCTTATCTTATTTATCTGCCGTTCAAGAAGAGCGCGCTGGCGGCAAGCCCTCGGACGAGGCTGGACGCCGGGCCTCCTACGAAGAGCGAGGAACGATTTCGCAGCGCCTTCGATTACGCGGCCATTGGGATGGCGCTCGTTTCCAAAACGGGGCGCTGGCTACAGGTCAACCATTCTTTGTGCCAGCTCCTGGGCTATTCGGAGCGCGAGTTGCTGGCGACGGACTTTCAGGCGATCACGCATCCGGAAGATCGTGACAACGCGATGGCGATTATCAAAGGTCTGCTCAAGGGAGGCGCGCCCAGCCAGCAGATGGAGAAGCGCTACCTGCACAAGGAAGGGCATCCGGTCTGGGTGCTGTGGAGCGTGTCGCTGGCGCACGAAGAGCAGAACGGGTCGGCCCATCTCATCTTCCAGATTCAGGACATTACCGACCGCAAGCGCGCCGAGCAGAGATTGCTCCACGATGTCTTTCACGATGCGCTCACGGGTCTGCCGAACAGAGCTTTATTTATGGATCACTTAAAGCTCACGGTGGCGCGCGCGCAGCGTCGAGAGGACTGCATGTTCGCCGTTCTCTTTCTGGATTTAGATCGCTTCAAGG
>DASQYE010000626.1:0-2118 GCA_035639355.1 Pyrinomonadaceae bacterium | reverse complement strand
TCCGAGGTAGTGGTCTCGACCAGCGCCGCGTCCGAAGCCACCTCGACCGTCTCCGTGATCTCGCCCGGCTTAAGCTCGATCTTGACCGTCTGTGTCGCGCCGACGTTCAACTCCAGGTCTTTGAGCAGTGCTTTACTGAAGCTCGCGGCCTCGACCGAAACGTCGTACCTTCCGGCGGGCAGCAGCGCGACTGTGAAATCGCCCGACTCGTTCGTCGTCGCCGTGCGCGTCAGGCCCGTGCCCTGGTTGTGCGCCGTGACGGTCGCATTGGGGACGACGTTGCCGAGCGCATCGGTGACGCGTCCAGAGATGTCGCCCGTCGTTTCCTGCGACAAGGCTGTGCCAGCCATCAAAGCGCATAGACCCAGAACGGCTGCGAAGTGGAGAAGAACTCCGTAGTAGCGTCTCATCACTACCTCCTAAATTTTTGCAAAAATTGCGGATACAGAAGAGCTGTTGCGGAAAACCGAAAAAGATCAGGCAACTGATATTCCACAAAGTTTACTGCCGACTAAGGTTAAAATACTTACCAAAAACGGCGATGCGCCCCCAATAAACCGGTCGAATAATCAATATGAATCCGAAACCCTGAATCGCCTTCCGATTTTCGGATAGCCAAGGGGGCGACGGCGCTTCCGCAGATTGCGTCTAACCGACTGATAATCCTTACCTCTATACGGAGCCGGACGGGAGCCGGAAAATCCTGGATCGCCGGGGAGAAGCACACGCGAAAAGGCCGCGTGTTTGCCATATAACGAGTCGAACACGCCTTCCGCCTTCCTACAGAGAGCGCAGCGACGCGCCACACGCATGGCATCTCTGCCCCCCGACGGTCAGACCTGTCGAATACAAACGCAGCCTGGCCCAAGCCCCGCCTGGACGGCCCGAGGGCGGTTCTTGAAGGCACGATTATCCGGCTTCCTGATTTATGGATTAGTTCCCATTTTTTTGGATAACGGCGATGCATCAAGTGATAACGATTTAAAGCTAAGTCCCTGAAAAAAATGGAGATTGTCCATATCCTCGGATAGGGGTATGAGAGTTGCTACCGCTAGGCACGGTAAGGAATTTAAGCAATTTCTCCAAAATCTAGTTAAGAGAGAATTGTGCCGCCCGCCTACCGAAGGCAGAAAATTCCCCACGCTCATGGGGTAATTACAAGGCGGCTTTCCTCCTTCGGTAATAGAAACAGAAAGGAATCGCCAGCATGAAAATCTCCTTGTTACAACGCTCGGCTGTGAAGGGCATCCGATATGCCATTTCAGCCTTGTTTGTAGTGCTAGTGTTTTCTGTCGCCGTCATGGCGCAGGAATCCGGCTCAATTAATGGAACAGTTACTGACCCCAACGGCGCTTTGGTTCCCGGTGCGACAGTAACTGTTAAGTCCGTAGGTACCAGTGCAGAGCGCACTGTGACGACCGCGACGGACGGCACTTACCTGGTCACGAACTTGCAGCCTGGGCTCTATGATGTCAGCGTTACGGCGACGGGCTTCGGGGCTACGACGCAGAGGGCGCAGGTGTCTGTGGGCGGAAGGCTCACACTCGATTTTGCTCTCGGACTGGGCGCTCAGCCAACAGCGACCGTCGAGGTGGTCGCCGGCAGCGGCGGCGTCGAGGTCAACACGACGGATCAACAGGTATCCAGCGTCGTGACTAACAGACAGATACGCGAGCTGCCCACGGTCACGCGCAACGCCTACGACCTGGTCAGCCTCTCGGGCAACGTTGCCACCGACACCAGCTTGCGTGGCACAGGCTTCGCCATCAACGGCCAACGCGCGGCGAGCACCAGCATTCTGCTCGACGGCGCTGAGAACGTTGACACCTTTACAGCCGGTATCGGTCAAGCCGTACCGCTCGATTCCGTCCAGGAGTTCCGCGTTATCACCGGCAACTTCTCGGCCGAGTACGGGCGCGCTTCGGGCGGCGTCGTCAACGTCGCGACCATCGCCGGCAGCAACGAGTTTCACGGCACGCTCTACGAGTTCAACCGCATCTCGAAGCTGGCCTCGAATGGTTTCGATAACAACGCCAACGGCATTGAGAGGGCGGTGTTCACGCGCAACCAGTTCGGCTACTCGGTGGGCGGCCCGATCTTCAAGAACAAGCTCTTCTT
>DASQYE010000625.1:0-7240 GCA_035639355.1 Pyrinomonadaceae bacterium | reverse complement strand
GCGTGCAGCTCTGGCCGTAACCGCACTCGTGCTTGACGACGCGAAGTGGCCCGAAGGTGCGAAAGGAGAAACTCTCCGCTTTGGCGGTCGTGCGCGGGCCTTCGGCGGAGGGCGTGCCCGGCCCCACGGTGACGACGATGTTCGCATCCGCCGGCAGCGCCCCACCCGAATCGTCGGCTGCCGCTCGAAGCGCCATCCAGCGTCCTTCCTGCGCGGCCGAGGCGAGCTTGCGCACCGTCTCGTCCGCCTCCACCTCCTGCGCCGAGGCCAGACGCACGTTCAGGCTCATGCTTGCAGAATTGACCTTGATCGTGCGTAGAACTGCGGCGGGGTCAATGCGCTGATCGAACTCTACGAAGATCAGCGCATTGCGTCGCTGCGGGCCGTCCTCTGGATATTTGGTCTTCAACTGCGGCGGCGGCGTCGCGAAGCTCCACTCGCGCGGTATCCTTAGCGTCGCGCCTGTGGCCGAGGTCGCGCCCGCGGCGACGCTCGCGCGGTACGTGGTCGCCATAGGGAAACGCCCTTCGGGCACGAAGAGCAGCGTCTTTGTGCCCACCCAGCGCCAGCTTCCCTTAGGTTGAGGCGTCAATTTGATGGGCACATCGCCCGAGGCAAGTTCAGCCTGCGATGTGACGGCCACCATCGGCTGGGAAAAGGTGACGCTCAGTTGCGGGGCGAGCGGCACTTCGCCCTCCGGACTGTAGCGCAGGACTTCGAGCGGGCCTCCGGCATTGGCGACGCCGTCCGGCGCGGCCGTTTCCTTCGGCGAAGGGAAGCTGACGTTGATGGTTCTGCCCGTGCGCGGCGGAGGCAGCGAACGATCTCTGAGGGCGAAGTCCTGTTCGTCCGTGGCCTCGGCCTTGACGGGCGGCAGTCGCTTCAAAACATTCTGCGTCTCACTCTCGGTGAGATGCGAGACTGGTACGACCCTGGCATCTGCGGGCGGCGCGGGCTGTTCCGCTCCCTCGCTCAAACGAAAGCGCAAGCCCTTTCTGTCTGCGTCGGCTTTGCTCATGGGCTCATCCTGCTCGGCGATTGAAGCGCCCGCGTTTCGATCCCCGCCGGTCGCAAGTGTGCGCGACCCTGTAGCCTGTGAAAGAGGGCCGACGAGAAACAGGTAGACCAGCAGGAGGCTGACGATTGGCTTGAGATGAATCATGGAGGCTTTGTTTCCTCATTCGAGATTGAAACGGGCTGCAACAGCTCCGAGCGGGAGAGAGATGCTTTTCCGGCTGAGCGCGACTGGAATCCGCCGGCCGGAGGTCATAATACTTCAAGCGCTTAGACGCGGGCGACCTAAAAAAAGTTCCTGCGCCCCGGCCCGGCCCGGTTACGCAGATCGCGCCGATGGCGGTATATTCTTTGAGCTTTAGCTTACGGCAGACCGTTTTTCGGCCGCCGCATCCACGCATAGAACGCAGGGGGGCATCAAAAATTGCGGGTAATCTCGTGCAGATAACTTTCCTGGGAACCAGCGCCGGCGTGCCGACTCGTTCACGCAACGTCTCGTGCGTAGCCCTGCGCCTGCCCGAGCGCGGCGAAGTGTGGCTCTTCGACTGCGGCGAAGGCACGCAACATCAACTACTCAAGAGCGAGCTGAAGATCAGCCAGATCACGCGCATCTTCATCACGCACCTGCACGGCGACCATCTCTTCGGTCTGGTCGGCCTGCTCGCTTCCGCCGGGATGGCGGGCCACGCGAGCCGCATAGATATCTATGGCCCTCCGGGGCTTGACGATTACGTGCGCGACATCACTCGCCACTCCGAGACACACTTCTCATACAGCGCGGAAGTGCATACGGTGGAAGCGGGAGCGGTCTTCGAGGATGACGATTTCACGGTCAGCTGCCGCACGCTCAAGCACAGAGTCCAGACCTTCGGCTATAGAGTGACGGAGCGAGACCGCCCCGGCGCGTTCGATGTCGAAAGGGCCGCCCGGTTGGGCATCCCGTCCGGGCCCCTCTACGGCAGGCTCAAGCGGGGCGAGCGCATCACGCTCGCGGACGGGCGCGAGTTCGAGGGACGCGATTTCTGTGGGCCCGTCGAGACGGGCCGGCGCATAGCCTATTGCACGGATACGATCTATTGCCGGAACGCGGTCGAGCTGGCCCACGAAGCGGATGTCCTGATTCACGAAGCGACCTTCGCCCGGCAGGACGAAGACCTGGCGCGAAGAAGTCTGCATTCGACGGCCTCCATGGCGGCCCGCGTGGCCCTTGAGGCGCAGGCCCGTCAATTGTTGATAACGCATCTCAGCCCGCGCTATGCGGCCGGCAACCCCCTTGAGCCCGACGACCTGCTCATGGAAGCCCGCGCCACGTTTCCGCACACTCGGTTGGCCCATGACTTCATGACCGTCGAAGTCGCGCGTCACAAGTCCGGCGTTTAAGCCTTAAGGGTGCGCGACGCGCGCGCCGGGAGCGAAAAGAAGCGAGCGCCATGTCGAAGAGAGATACTTACGCAGCCTACGATCGTTTCGCGCGGGTCTACGACCGGCACTGGGGCCGCGAAGTCCCCTCGCAGATCATGACCGTGATCGAAAGGCTGCTCGTGCCGTTGATGCCGGAGGGCGCGCGTATTCTGGACGTTTGCTGCGGCACGGGCTACACGGCCTCGGCGCTCGGCGAGCGCGGCTTCCTGGTCACGGGCCTGGACGGCTCCAGGGAGATGCTGCGTCATGCGCGCCGCAATGCGCCCGCGTCCGGCTTCATTCTCGCCGATGCGCGTTCCTTTGAGATGATGCCCATCTACCACGGCGTCATCTCGACCTTCGACAGCCTCAACCATATCATGACGCTCGAAGGCTTGACGGCGGTCTGTCGTAACGTCCATCGCGCGCTTCAGCCGGGCGGGCTTTTTCTCTTCGATATGAATATGGAGAAAGGGTTCCTGGAGCACTGGGCCGACTACTTCGCCATTGTGGAGGATAGGGAGGTCTGTATTCTGGCGGGCGCGTATGATGCGGGTGAGCGGATCGGGCGCTACGACATCACCATGTTCGAGCGCCGTGGAAAGATGTGGCAGCGCACGGATACCAGTATCTCCGAAAAGTATTACCCGGCGAAAGAGATCAGGCTGGCGCTCAGGGCGGCGGGCTTCAAGGACATCTCCGCCTACGACGCCGAGAAAGAGCTGGGGCTCTCAGACCACGTCGGCAGAACGTTCTTTCTGGCACGCAAAGCCCTTGCCTGAAGATTCGTGATACTTACCCGGAAAGATTTGTGATACCTATCCAAGTCAGACCGTCGCGCCCGCCGGTTCGGCCCGATGGCTCTTGGAACAGCCGGGCCCCTCGACCGCCGGTCAGTAAATTCCTCTTGACACGGAGCACGCATCTACTCTATAGCCACCCTCAGCCCGGATAGGATTCGGGCGCGGTGTTTATCCCGCATCGGTTTTTGCTTCCGCTCTCTCGGTCAAATAAAGTCTTTTGAATTCCGATGCCCGGCCCGCAACCCTTTTGGAAGGGATAATGATGCGCGTTGGATTCCTCTTAGTTGTCATGTTCGTCGCGGGCGCGTTCGCAGGGCCTCTTGCTCTCCCCTGCCGGGCGCAGGAGCTGGACGCTTTGCAAGCGCCTCCGCCGATGAAGTACATACCGCAGGCGGAGCGCGCGAGGCTCGCGGCGGCACGCGATACAAAGGCGCGCACGCGTCTCGGGCTGGAGCTGGTAGAGGAGCACCTGGAGAACGCCGAGCGCTTGACGAACTCGGGGCAATACACGGGGGCGGCCGCTGAGCTGGGCATTTACCATGCCCTCGTAGAAGATACGCTCGGCGCTTTGCGCGCGAGCGGCGGCGCTAGTGATAAGCATCGTGACCTCTTCAAGCTCATGGAGCTGACCCTGCGCGCACAGTCCTCGCGCCTGGAAGCCATGCGCCGCGTGACGCCGTTTGACGAAGCGGCCAACGTCAAGGCGACCTATGAATATGTGTGGGCGGCGCGCACAGAGGCGCTCAATGCCTTCTACGGCGAGCAGGTCGTGACGGAAGAGACTCTTAAGAAAAAGAACGCGCGCGACGCGGACGCCGGCGACTCTTTCTCGCGCCTGGATGCCGCATTCGCCCTACTGGCGGATAAGGCGAAAGCTCCGGCAGCCATCCCGATCCTGATCGAGTTGTTGAGCGACGCGGACGCCTTCATTCGCCTGGATGCCGCCTACGGGCTCGGCTTTATAGGGCCGCAAGCCAGCGTCGCCGTCCCTCAGCTGCTCGCCCTGCTGAAAGACCAGGAGGCCACGGTTCGCAATAACGCGGCCTATGCGCTGGGCCTGATCGGGGCGGAGGCCGACAGGGTCGTTCCTGAATTGGTCAAGTTGATAAGAGACCGCGATGCTCGCGTGCGATTCAATGCCGCAGAGGCCATAGGGCGCTTCGGACGAGCCGCCGTGCCCGCGCTAACCCGCGCCACGGAGAATCAAAAATAGCGACCCTTCTGCTGAATGAGTCGCTATCGAATCGGCGCGCCGCTTAATTGTGTGGAGCTTGACGAGAGTGATTTGGTCGGAAGCGTTGAATTGAGGGCACGTGCGCGGTCAAGGGGAAAAATCGCGTCCGCGTTTAATCAGGCGTAATTCAGTTGGTCGCGGTAGAGCAGGTATCTCAGCGATTGTCCCTCGACGACCCACCCTTCGGGCGAGTGGCGGATGGGTATATCGACCTGGTCGGTCGCCTGCCTTCCGTCAGCCCACATCCCCCTCTCAATCGCCTCGCACTTCAATCCCCAGTATGCTATCCCCGAGTAGATGCTGCGCCAGTAGACGCCGTATAAGACCTTGTAGGCCGTGCCGTGCACTTCTATGTAGACCGCCACGCCTTGCAGGATTTTGTGGTCTATCCTGCCGATCAGATCGAACAAAAGGCTCTCGTCCCTGGAGCTTAAAGAGATATGCTGATGGTCTGCGAGGGCGACGCGCACGGGCTCTTCTTCGTCGTCGGCCATCCAGCGCTCCATCGGCGCGTCAGAGTCCGAGCCATCCATCTCTTCTGGATTACTTTCAGTATTCATAAGCGGAAGCGCCTGAAACGTGTCCGGACGGGGCCTCGCGCCGGGCCGGACAACCATACTTTCTGACGATTCGAGCGTCCGTGTCAAGATTTTGTTGACAGTATGTACGCTCAAGGCATGGCGTCAGGTTCGGTTTAAGAGTATAATTCCTGTCGCGGGTCAGGAACTCAAGGCTCTACACTTCTATGGTCTTTGAGCTTGCCCGCGCCGGATATTCCCTGGGTTCGCCGTCCGGTTCGACGCGAAAACGCCTCGCCTTCTGCCGGAATCAATATCAACATCGGAAAGGATAGATTAATGAAGAAAGTTTTAATACTGGTGATTGCTGTCACCTTCATGGTCGGCGCTGCGTCTTCGAGCGCAACTTATCTGACGAAAGCGACGCAGGCGGGCGACGACTCGACGCTTACGGACGTTAAGGTCTGCCCGATCAACGGCGACACGGTTACGGACGCCAATGCCCCCAGCGAGACCTACGGCAAATACAAAATCTTCTTCTGCTGCGCCCACCACAAGCAGGAGTTCGACGGCCTCTCCGACTCTCAGAAGGAGAAGAAGGTTCTCGCCGCCATCAGGAAACAAGTGGATAACGCCGAAGGGCGCTAACTCGTTTTTGCCCGTGAGGCGAGCGACGTGATCCGCCGGCAGCTGTGCGCGGCGCTCTCTCTCTCGAATCATAAGGTGACGGAAACGCGCGCGCGAATCGCCGGCACGCATGTTCCGCTCGCCATTGACTCCGGAACGAAGTGCAGGGAGGGAAACAAATTCGCTCCCTGCACTTTATTGCGTTACTTACCGCCCGTGACCGAAATTGCCGCCGCTCGGAGAACCTGATCCGTAACAAGGTCGGAGGTAGACCCAGAATGCTTATGCGCACGCCTCGCAGTCCCTTTATTTACCTGTTGTCGCTCTTACTGCTCGCGGGCGGAGGCGCGCGTCTCGTCGCACAGGACATCAGGGGAGTGGATTCGGACGATCTGGTGGGCGGGGCCGGTACGCTGAGCGAGCAGCCCGTGCGCCGCCAACACCGCCCGCGCAAGGATAAGCAGCTCGCTTCCGGCAATTCACAATCCTCTCAACAGTCGCAACCTTCGGGCCGCCAGTCAAGGGAGACGGAGCGCGCGACGAGAGCGAGCGTGCGCCCGGCCAAGAGGAAGACCGCCGATACCGCGCGCAGGGAGACGGCGCGCGCCGCAAGAGAAGCGACGCCTCGCCCGGCCGCAGCGCGAGAGACAACGCCGCGCCCGGCGGAGCCTGCCGAGCCACCCGCGCCGGATGCCGCAACCTACAACGACCAGGGCGATCAATTTTTCGACGCAGGGCAGTACGACAGGGCGATCGGAGCCTACCGCCAGGCCGTGCGTCTCAAGCCCGATTATGCAGAGGCTTACAACAGCCTGGGCGATTCATATCTGAACGTGGGCAGCAATGAAGAGGCCGTAGAGGCGTACAAGCAGGCCGTTCGGCTTCGACCCGACTGGGACGAGCCTTACAGCGGATTGGTTGACGCCTACATCAACCTGGGCCGGGAGGCCGAAGCCATAGAAGCCTCCAAACAGGTGGCTCGACTTAGGCCGAACGATGCGGCCGCTCACTATACTTTGGGCATGGCTTATTACCGTCTGGGCCGCTATGCGGAGGCGATCGAGCCTCTGAAACAGGCGACGCGTCTTGACACGCAGAACGCGGATGCATTCAACCACCTCGGCCTTTCGTACACCAATGTGGGCCAACACGCGCTGGCCGCCGAGGCGCTCAAGCAGGTGATCCGCATCAAGCCCGATTACGCAGAGGCTTATTACGATCTGGGCGTCGCCTATTACAACGCCGGTAACTACACGGAAGCCGTAGAGGCATACAAGCAGGTGATGCGTCTCGCTCCGAACTTCACAGAGGTTTATAGCAATCTGGGCGACGCCTACAGCAAGTTGAGCCGCTACATGGAGGCGGCCGACGCCTACAAGCAGGCCGTAAGCAATAAACCGAACGCGGAAGACTACAGCAACCTTGGCTGGGCTTACAGCAAGACGGAGCGCTACGAGCAGGCGGTCGTGGCTTACAGGCACGCGGTGCGTCTCAAGCCGGACGACGGCGAAAGCTACAGCAACCTGGGCTACGCCCTGGGCAGATTGCGCCGTTGGAGCGAGACCATAGACGCCTTGAACCATGCCATCCGCCTGAAGGCCGACGACGCAGAGGCTTATAGCAATCTGGGCTGGGCCTACAAC
>DASQYE010000624.1:0-14095 GCA_035639355.1 Pyrinomonadaceae bacterium | reverse complement strand
CCAGTGGGTCGCAGGTTCGAGTCCTGCTCGGCTCATTTAATTTCAATAAGTTACGGGCAGCCCATGGGCTGCCCGTAACTTATTGAAATTAAATGAGCCGAGCAGGACTCGAACCTGCGACCCACTGGTTAAAAGCCAGTTGCTCTACCGACTGAGCTATCGGCCCGTTTTGATTTGATTGAACCGGTTGCATTCTACATGGGATGAGGCGACCGATCAAGATGAGGCGCTTTCTCGTTCTTCAGGGCGCAAGCCATGTGCCGAGGGCTGAGTCGGCGCAGATGATCGTCTGGCCTCGTTCGGGGCCCGTGGAGATGAGGCCGATCTCGACGCCGATCTCGCGCGAGAGGAATTCGATGTATTGACGGGCTGCCGCAGGCAGGTCACCGATCTCCGTGACGCCCTCGGTGGAACTCTTCCAGCCGGGCAACGTCTCGTAGACGGGCTCGACGCGGCGCAGGTCTTGCGAGACGGCGGGGAATGATTCGCACGCCTGGCCGCCCAGACGATAGCCCGTGCAGACCTTTATCTCGTCGAGCGCGTCGAGCACGTCCAGCTTCGTGAGCGCCACGGAGGTGAACCCGTTGATCTCAGCGGCGTAGCGCGTGGCGAAAGCGTCGAACCAGCCGCAACGGCGCGGGCGGCCTGTGACTGCGCCGTACTCGCGCCCGCGCTGGCGTATCAGTTGGCCCATCTCCTCTTCGCCGGCGAGCATCTCTGTGGGAAACGGCCCTTCGCCGACACGCGTCGTGTAGGTGCGCACGATGCCGAGCACGCCCGTGATCCGATGCGGCGCGAGACCCGTGCCCGTGGATGCGCCGCCGGCGGTCGTGCTCGAAGAAGTGACGAACGGGTATGTGCCGTGATCCACGTCCAAGAGCGTCGCCTGCGCTCCCTCGATCAGAATCGAGCGGCCCTCACGCGCAGACTTGTTCATGAAATGGGTAGTGTCTGCGATGAAGGGCGAAAGGCGCTCGGCGAACTGCGAGGTTTCGTCAAAGATTTGGGCGGCGTCGAGCGGCTGGCCGCCGTAGGCGACGACGATGCGATTGGCGTCTTCCAGATTGCGCTCGATGCGCGAGCGCAGCACTTCCGGGACGAGCGCATCCGCGACTCGAATACCACGCCGCCCGGCCTTGTCCTCGTACGCCGGGCCGATGCCGCGCAGGGTCGTGCCGACGCGCTCGTTGCCCAGGCGTTCTTCGCTGGTGTGATCGAGCGCGCGATGGTATGGAAGAATCAGGTGGGCGCGCGAGCTGACGAGGACTCGTTCGGGAGTTACGTGAACGCCCTGCGCGGCCAACTGGTCGGCCTCTTCAAAAAAAGCCTTGGGGTCAATGACCATCCCGTTGCCGAGCACGCAGGTGGTGTTAGGATGCACGATGCCCGAAGGCAGCAGGCGCAGGACGAACGAGCGCTCGCCAACGTAGACCGAATGCCCTGCGTTATGACCGCCCTGATAGCGCGCGACTATCTCGAAGCGCTCGGCCAGAAGATCAACGATCTTGCCCTTGCCTTCGTCGCCCCACTGCGCACCGATAACGACAATAATCATAAGTCAGGGGTCAGGGGTCAGGAGTCGGGGGCCAGTAAAGACAGTTGTTAACCGTCCCCCGACCCCTGACACCCGGTCTAAGTTCTTCAGCTTGCTTTCTCCAGCTTGATCGGCCTCTCTATAAAGTAGAAGCTGCATGTGCCGCGCACCTCTTCCAGGTCACGCTTTTCGATCGGAAAGAGGCGGCACTGGTTGGGCCTGTCTTCGTAGATGCCGCAGGTCGTCGTCCCATCCGTATGCTTCTTGAGGAAAGGGCATTTGAATAGAATCTCGCAGCACGCGCCGCAACGGTTACAATCGCCGCGACGAAGGGAGAGCGCGGCGATGACCTCCTGCTTGCGGAAATTGGCACTGACGAAGCGACGCAGCTTGCCTTGCGCTTGTCTGGCGCGAAACTTGGCGTCCTCTACGGCGCGCGAGCGCAGCCGCTCGGCGAGCCTCTCTTCGAGCGCTCGTTGCCGTTGGCTGCGACCCTTACGCACTGGTTTCATAGGTGCCGTGCTTCTCGTTCATTCGCCGGTCTCGGTTGAAACCGGCGAGAGGAGTCGCAGCCGTTAATGCACACTGCGTTCAGGTTTGACTACTTCGAGGGCCTTCGGCGTCCGAAATCCTGCAAAGTGAAGTGGCGCACCGAGACAGAGAGAGCCCTTAGAGGGCCCATCGTCGTGCGCCACTCCTAATAAGCGCGCTCTCTCTAGGCGGTCGCGGCGCTGACGTGCTTGTCGATCATGCGCGAGATGGCCTCCTTCGAGGTAGCCCCGACGACTCGCTCCTCCTCCTTGCCGCCCTTGAAGAGGATCAGCGTCGGGATGCCTTTGATCCCGTAGCGCTGCGAGACGGACGGATTCTCGTCCACGTTCAGCTTTACGACGCGCGCATTGGCGGCATATTTTTCGGCCACCGCTTCGACCGTCGGCGCAAGCATACGGCACGGCGCGCACCAGGCGGCCCAGAAGTCCACCAGCACGGGACGATCCGATTGCAGGACATCCTTCTCGAAACTGCTATCGCTCACTTCGTTGACATGTTCACTCATACTTTTCTCCTTATTCCTTAAACTGCTGCTGGACGACCGCCATGTGAGCTACAGGCCTCTCCCTTGCTCGTCGTCCTATCTTTTCTCAAAACCACCTCGGAAACGGACGACGGATGCCCGTAATCCTTTCTCTCTCTGAATGGGGCCGTAAAGGGGCCCGCGTCCACCGTCCGATACCCTTAAATCCATCTTTTACAGTATCGACCTCACGATCCAATCACCGAGCTATAAAGATTCAGATACTTTCGCGCGGCGGCTGACCACGAGTTATCCGTGCGCATACCGTTCGTCTGAATCCCACGCCATGTTTCGGGTTCTTTATAACAGTAAAGCGCCTCGCCTATTTTTTCAAGCAGGGCGGAGGCACTGTAGTCCCGGAACTTGAAGCCGTTGCCCTCGCCGCTCGCTCGGTCAAAGTCCTGCACCGTATCGTCAAGACCGCCCGTCGCGCGCACCACCGGCACAGTCCCGTAGCGCATACTGTACATCTGGTTCAACCCGCACGGCTCATAGAGCGACGGCATCAGGAAAATGTCCGCGCCCGCCTCGATCTGGTGGGCCAGCGGCTCGCCGGCATAACCTTTGTAAATGCCTACGCGATGGGGGGCGCGATCATGAAGCGACTGCAAAAAGTCCTCGTACTCGCGCTCGCCCGCGCCGAGCGCTATGAAGAAAGCGCCCGCTTCGAGCACCTGACCTATACAGTCTCGAATCAGATCGTAACCCTTCTGCGCCACCAGCCGAGAGATGATCGCTATGACGGGCCGCTCGCCCGCCTCTTCCAACGGGAGCTTGAAGCGACGCAGTAGGTCGCGCTTGCATTCGAGCTTGCCGGAGAGATCGTCCGCGCTATAGTTGGCGGCGATGTGCGGGTCGGTCTCAGGATTCCAAACATTATAGTCAACGCCGTTGGTGATGCCGACGAGGCGGTCGCTGCGTGCGCGCAGAAGCCAGTCCAGACCATAGCCCTGCTCGGGCGTCTGAATCTCCAGCGCGTAGCGACGGCTCACGGTCGAGAGCCCATCGCTTGCCATCAACCCGGCCTTCAAGGCGGAGGCCACGCCGTTCAACATAAAAGTGTTGACTTCATCTTGCGAGCCGAACCCCAGTATCCATAGCTCCGAGGGGTCGAACGTGCCCTGGTAGGCCAGATTGTGAATCGAAAAGAGCGTCCGCGTCCGCGCAAAGAATGGATCGGAAGTGCGCCGCGCGCGCAGCTCTACCGAGGCGAACCCGCACGGCCAATCGTTGCCGTGAACGATGTCGGGCGGCTTGCCCATGCGTTTAAGAAGCGCCAGCGCCGCGCGGCAGAAAAAGGCGTAGCGCTCGTGATCGTCGCGGAACCCGTAGATCGAGCCACGAGCAAAATAGCCGGGCGCGTCAATCAGATAAGCCGGCGCTCCCGCCGCGAAGCTGTAAAGCACGCTCGTTCGCAACGTACGGCCGCGCCATTCGACCTCCAGATTGTCAAAGAGCAGTTCGTCCAGAAGCGTGCGATCGACCTGCCCGTAGAGCGGCATGACGAGCGAGGCATCCGCTCCGGCCTCGCGCAAAGCGCGCGGCAATGCGCCGGCTACGTCGGCGAGCCCGCCCGTCTTGGCGAAAGGCACAGCCTCGGACGTAAGTATCGCAACGCGCAAAACTCTTCACACTTCGCCCACACGAAAAGAGGGCGAGCCGCAAGCAATCAGATTAGCAGAACGTCGAGATGATACTATAAAGGCAGTGACAAGTAGCAAGTGACGAGTGACAAGATAAAGACTTTATCTTCCGCTTATCACTTGCCACTCGTCACTTATCACTGCTCTTTTATCAGCTTTGTTGCATGGAGGCCAGGAATTCGGCGTTGGAGCGTGATTTCTCCAGCCGCTCCAGCACTACCTCCATCTGTTCGACGGGCGAGAGCGGGTTCAGCACGCGGCGCATGACCCAGATGCGGTTGAGGTCTTCTTTGCTTAAAAGCAGCTCCTCTTTGCGCGTGCCGGAACGCTGAAGGTCTATGGCCGGAAACAGCCGCTTGTCCGAGAGCCGCCGGTCGAGGTGGATTTCGCAGTTGCCGGTGCCCTTGAATTCCTCGAAGATCACGTCGTCCATGCGCGAGCCGGTGTCTATGAGCGCCGTCGCGATGATCGTCAGGCTGCCGCCCTCTTCGATGTTGCGCGCCGCGCCGAAGAATCGCTTGGGGCGCTGCAAGGCGTTGGAATCGATACCGCCCGAGAGAATCTTGCCCGAAGGCGGGACGACGGCGTTGTGCGCGCGCGCCAGGCGCGTGATCGAGTCGAGCAGTATGACCACGTCGCGCTTGTGCTCGACGAGGCGCTTGGCCTTCTCGATCACCATGTCGGCGACCTGCACGTGTCGCGTCGGGGGCTCGTCAAACGTGGAGGAGATGACCTCGCCGTTGACGGAGCGCTGCATGTCCGTGACCTCTTCCGGGCGCTCGTCGATCAGGAGCACTATGAGCGTGACTTCCGGGTGGTTGTGAGTGATGGAATTGGCTATGGTCTGCAAGAGCATGGTCTTGCCGGTGCGCGGAGGGGCGACGATCAGCCCGCGCTGGCCCTTGCCGATGGGCGTGACCAGGTCTATGACGCGCGCCGAAAGATTGTCCTTGTCCGTCTCCATCTTCAACTGTTCGTCCGGGTAGAGCGGCGTCAGGTTGTCGAAGAAGATTTTCTCGCGCGCCTGATCTGGGGCCTCGAAGTTTATGGCCTCGACCTTGATGAGCGCGAAATAACGCTCGCCCTCCTTGGGCGGACGAATCTGGCCCGAGACGGTGTCGCCCGTGCGCAGATCGAATTTGCGAATCTGCGACGGGCTGACGTAGATGTCGTCGGGGCCGGGCAGATAGTTGTACTCCGGGGCGCGAAGGAAACCGAACCCGTCGGGCAAAGTCTCCAGCACGCCCTCGGAAAAGATCAGACCGCTCTTTTCGGTCTGCGCGGCGAGAACCTTAAATATCAGCTCCTGCTTGCGCATGCCCGTAGCGCCGGGCACGTCCATGCCCTTGGCGATCTGCGTCAGCTTCGAGATGGACATCTCTTTAAGCTCGGCCAGATTCAGCAGGTCTTCGCTGCGGGCCTCTTTGGCAGATGCCTTCTCGGGCGGGGCTTCGGCCGTGGCGGTCGTGGTCGCTGCTGCGTCGCTGCTACTGCTGCTGCCGCCGCCGCCGTCGCCATTGGCGTTGCTTGCGGTCGTGGCAGTAGAGGTGCGTGTTCGTGGTGTACGTTGTGACATTTCTATTCTTCTCTTCGGCGGCGCTCGCGCTTAGTTGCGGGCCGCGACTTCTGTAGTGGTGTTGTTGCGGTTTAATGGCCGCGCGTTGTTGTCAATTTGATGAAACCAATGTTGATGAACAGGGAATGGTCTCGGTTGCGCAGGTACAGAGCCAGGCGCTCGGTGCGGGGGGCGCTCGCTACACAGTCATACGCGAGGTGACGCTAGCTTCTGCTCTGACAACTTGCATCTGCAAAAATTCGTATTATGGTACGCGGGTTCTCGTTCGACAAAGCTTTCGATGCCGGAAGCGACTCGCGCGTGGCCTCGTGACAAATTTTCGAGAAAACCAAATGGGAGTTTAGGTTATTGCCTCTTCGATAATGCGCCAAACTTCGTCGCGCCCACGGCCCCTGGTGGCGGAATAAGCAATGACTCTCTCGGCGTCCATTACCCGCCGGACGCGCTCCAGGCTTTTTCGCAACTCGTTTTGAGAGAGCTTGTCGGATTTCGTAGCAACCACCACGCGGGGCTTCGCATTGGCTATCAGCCACTCGTTAAGCTGCAAATCCAATGTTGTGGGTTCGTGACGAGTATCTACGATTTGAATTGATAACACAAGCCCCGGTCGCTTGGCAAGGTAGTTTGTCGCCATCTCGCCCCAGGAGGCACGCACATTTCTGGGGACGCGCGCAAAACCGTAGCCGGGAAGGTCTACGAAACGGAAACGCTTATTGAGCAGAAAGAAATTGAGCGCCTGTGTGCGGCCCGGCGTATTAGATGTGCGCGCCAGTCCCCGCACGCCGACCAGGGAATTAATCAGGCTCGATTTGCCGACATTCGAGCGGCCCAGGAATGCTATCTCGGGCAGGGGGTCGCGCGGCCAATCACTTTCGGCAAACGCGCTCTTGACGAATTCCACGCTCGTAATCTTCATAAGAGAGGAGAACGAAGGGATGAGGGATGAGGGATGAAAGAAGGATTATTCAACTTGAATCACACGCCTTCATCCCTCATCCCTCCGCCCTCATCCCTTCGTTGCGGCTTCGGCGCGGGCGGCCGTGATCGTCTTGATGCGCTCGCGTATCGCGGACAGGCGCTCCCTGGCATCGGGCGTGCGCATCACTAGCTGTTCCAGGTGTTGCAGAGTTTGAGGCGTGCCGAATTTTTCTCGCACCTCTGACAGGAACGGCTCGATCTTTGCGAAGACGACCATCTGCTCCCCGTTCGCGTCGTTGAACATCTGTTCGTCTATCGCGCCGTTATTGACGAGGGACGCGGCCATCTCCCAGTAGGACGTGACCATGCGAAAGTAAGCGCTCTTATCGCTCATCACAGCGTCAATAATGTCCTGAAGGCTGCCGGGATGAAACTCGCCTATGAACCAATTGCGCGCCTTGCGCATAGTATCTTCGCGCCGTAGGTCGTACAACTTCAGAATCAGATCTGCATCTTCAGACTTAGCACCCATAATTTTTTTCTCCTGATTTTCAAGCGGATGCGCCAGCCCTTTGGACTGAGGCTGCCCGTATTCCGCCTGTAAAGTGATTAAGACCGCCCGAAATCAAGCGGCAACAAAGCGGGGCGAGGAAATCCTATCCGAATCCGAGAGCGACAAGCAGGCGCGCGCACATTCCGCCCAGCGGCGTCAGGGGGGCGCGCCCGCTTGTCGTTTCCACTAAAAACTATTCGGCGATGGTCTGTACGCCATGCGTCGGCGGCTCGGTCGTCCACAGCGGAGGCGTCTTGGAGTCCTCTGTCACTCCGGCATCGGTCGGGCAGGCGTCTTCGAGCGCCTGCGCCAGCACCTCGTCAATGGTCTCGACCAGGTGAACGTCCATCACCTCGCGCACTTCTTCCGGGACTTCGATCAAATCCTTCTCGTTGTCTTTCGGTAGAAGGATTGTGCTGATGCCGAAGCGGTGCGCGGCCATCAGCTTCTCTTTGACGCCGCCGATGGGAAGCACTCGGCCGCGCAAAGTAATCTCGCCCGTCATCGCTACATTCTTGCGGACGGGGACGCGCGTCAGCGCCGACGCCATAGCGGTCGCCAAGGTAATTCCAGCCGACGGGCCGTCCTTGGGGATAGCGCCCTCGGGGATGTGTATGTGCAGGTCGCGCTTGCGTATGAAGTCCAGGCTCATGCCGAGACGTTCGGCGCGGGCCTTGATGCAGGTCAGGGCGGCCTGCGCCGATTCCTGCATCACGTCGCCTAGCTTACCCGTCAATGTCACGCCGCCGCGGCCGTTGGTTAGCGTCGCTTCGATCTGCAAGACCTCGCCGCCGATCTCCGTCCAGGCCAACCCGGTCGCCAGCCCGATCTCGCTTTCGGCCGCCATGCCCTGCTGACGGAATCTGATCGGCCCGAGCATGTCGCGCACGCGCTCGGCCGTGACCACGTCTTTGAAGTCTGAGCCCTCGCTGCTGGCCGAAACCAGCTTGCGAGCGACCTTGCGCATACAGGAGCCGATCTCGCGCTCCGTATTGCGCACGCCTGCCTCGCGCGTGTAGAAGCGTATGATCTCCAACAGACCTTCTTCCGTGAACTCTACCTGTTCGGGCTTGAGGCCGTTGGTCTCCGCCTGCTTCGGCACTAGATGACGCTTGGCGATCTCCAGCTTCTCGCGCTCCGTGTAGCCAGACAGGCGTATGATCTCAAGCCTATCCTGAAGCGGCGGCGGAATCGTGTGCAGCACGTTTGCCGTCGCTATGAAGAAGACGCGGGAGAGGTCGTATTCAACGTCGAGGTAGTGATCCTGGAAGGTGTTGTTCTGTTCCGGGTCCAGGACTTCCAGGAGCGCCGACGAGGGGTCGCCGCGAAAGTCCGCGCCGAGCTTATCGACTTCGTCCAGCAGGATCAAAGGGTTGACCGTCCCCGCCTTCTTCATCATTTGAATGATCTGGCCCGGTAGCGCGCCGATGTAGGTGCGGCGATGGCCGCGTATCTCAGCCTCGTCGCGCACGCCGCCCAGGGAGAGACGCACGAACTTTCTCCCCGTTGCGCGCGCGATGGATTTGCCCAGGGAGGTCTTGCCGACCCCTGGCGGGCCCACGAAGCAGAGTATGGAGCCTTTAGGGTTTTTGACCAGCTGGCGAACGGCCAGGTATTCGAGGATGCGGTCTTTCACCTTTTCAAGGCCGTAGTGGTCTTCGTTCAAGACCTCCTCGGCGCGCGAGAGGTCTTTGATCTCTTTGCTCTTCTGTTTCCAGGGCACGTTCAAGAGCCAGTCAATGTAGGTGCGAGAGACAGTGCCTTCGGCCGACATGGGCGGCATGGCTTCCAGGCGATGCAGCTCCTGCAAGGCTTTGTCTTTCGCCTCGTCCGTCATCCCCGCCTCTTCGATTCTTTTCTTCAGGTCTTCAAGCTCGGCCTTCTCGTCCTTGCGGCCCAGCTCCTTGTGAATCGCCTTGATCTGCTCGTTCAGGTAATACTCCTTCTGCGCCTTCTCCATCTGCCGTTTGACGCGCGTCTGGATGGTGCGATCCAGCTGGCGCTTCTCCAGCTCGGTCTCCAGCAACTCTATGAGACGCACGAGGCGCGCCTGCGTGGAGAAGATTTCAAGGAGTCCCTGCTTGTCCTCGACCGCGATGCGAAGCTGCGAGGCGAGCGCGTCGGCCATGTGCGACGGGTCCTGGTTGCGCAGGGCGGTTTGCAGCGCGTCCGTTTGCGCGTCGGGCGCAAGGCGAAGGTGCTGCTCGACTAGCTGGTTGATGCGCGCCACCAGCGTCTCGACCTGCGCGCCCGTTTCGCTCACCACCGGAGCGCGACGCACCAGCGCCGTGAATGCTCCGTTATTATTTTCGACGCGCACGGTCGTGGCGCGCTCGCGTCCCTCTACGACAACCTTGATCTGCCCGTTCTCCTGCTTCTGCGATTGCAGGATACGGCCGAGCGTTCCGACGCCGTAAATCTGTTCGGGCGCGGGCTCGTCCACGGTCGCGTCATGCTGCGTGGCTAGAAAGATGGTGCGCTCGCCGGAGGCAAGCGCCTCTTCCAGAGCGCGAATCGAGCCGGGGCGTCCGATCTTGAAGGCGACCTTGGTGTAAGGAAAGATCACCACGTCGCGTATCGGGACCATCGGATAACGGGCGATGTCTAAAGGAGTACGGTCTGTATATTCTTCCATGACTTGATTAACTCCGCCTAATCTCTTGCGGTCACAACCTGCGAAGAAGGGCGAGCCGCCCTGAAAGTCGTCTCGCCCCTTACGCGAACCTGCCGTAATTCTAAACTATTTCAAGCCCCCGCGCCACTGGGCAAGCAAAAAGGCAAAAGGGAAGAAAGAGTTGCAAAAGCAGCCGCTGCTTTTAGTCCTCCCGTTTCCCCTTCGCCTTTCTACTTTTACCCTGCTTTTAGGCGGCTGCGCCGTCAACGCCCGCCAAGCCTTCGCCCGGAATGGCGCGGCGGCGCTCGACCATCTCGCTCGTGATAACGAACTCCTTGATGCGCTTCTGCGAAGGCAGCGTGTACATAGCGTCCAACAGCAGCTCTTCCAGGATCATCATCAGCCCGCGCGCGCCTACCTTGCGCTCGACCGCCTGGCGCGCGACCGACTTCAGGGCGTCGTCCGTGAATTTCAGCTTCACGTTGTCGAAGTCGAAACGCTTCTGGTACTGCTTGACGAGCGCGTTCTTAGGCTCGGTCAGAATCTTGATGAGCGCGCCCTCGTCCAGCTCGTGCAGCACGCCGCACACGGGAAGGCGGCCGACGAACTCCGGTATCAATCCGTAGCGGACGAGGTCTTCCGGCTGAACGGCCGAGAGCGCCTCGGCCTGGCGGTGCGCGCCCGACCTGACCTCCGCCTGGAAGCCCATAGACTTGTTGCGCAAACGCTTTTCGACGACCTTCTCAAGCCCGACGAACGCGCCGCCGCAGATGAAGAGGATGTTGGTCGTGTCAACCGGGAAGAACTCCTGGTGCGGGTGCTTGCGCCCGCCCTGCGGCGGGACGTTGGCGACCGTGCCTTCCAGGATTTTCAGGAGCGCCTGCTGTACGCCCTCGCCCGACACGTCGCGCGTGATCGAGGGGTTCTCGTCCTTGCGACATATCTTATCGACTTCGTCTATGTAGATGATGCCCTGCTGCGCGCGCTCGACATCGCCGTTGGCGGCCTGCAAGAGTTTCAGAATTATATTCTCGACATCCTCGCCGACGTAGCCCGCTTCCGTCAACGTCGTCGCATCGACGATCGTGAAGGGAACCGAGAGCATACGCGCCAGCGTCTGCGCGAGCAGCGTTTTCCCAGTCCCCGTAGGGCCTATGAGCAGGATATTCGATTTCTGAATCTCGACATCGGAGCGACGCCGCGCAAGCTCGATTCGCTTGTAATGCTGATAGACGGCGACGGCCAGGCGCTTCTTAGTCTCCTCCTGGCCGATCACGTATTCGTCCAGAAAGCTTTTGATCTCGCTCGGCTTCGGCAGAGGCGGGCGCGCGGCGACCGATTCGGCCTGCTGGTCGTCCGTGATGATCTCGTTGCAGATGTCTATGCACTCGTTGCAGATATAGACAGTGGGGCCCGCGATCAGCTTCTTGACCTCGTTCTGCGATTTGCCGCAGAACGAACAACGCAACGTATCATCGGTTCGTCGTACCATAAGCGTCCAGGAGGATTTTGGATTTTAGATTCTGGATTTTAGATTGATGGGATTTCGGACGCTGAGCGGTTTAACTCTTTAATCCAAAATCCAGAACCTGAAATCCAAAATTGAGTTACTCGCGGTGCGCGATAACTTCATCGATCAGGCCGTATTCTTTCGCCTGCACGGCGCTCATGATACGGTCGCGCTCGACATCACGCTCGACCGTTTCATAAGGTTGCCCGGTGTGACGGGCCAGAATATTCGAGGTCAGCTCGCGCATGCGTATGATCTCTTCGGCCTGAATGCGAATGTCCGTGGCCTGGCCCTGCGCGCCGCCCGAAGGCTGGTGGATGAGTATGCGCGAGTTGGGCAGTGCGAAGCGCTTGCCCTTCGCACCCGCCGTCAACAGAAGCGCTCCCATCGAGGCGCACTGGCCCACGCAGATCGTCGTCACGTCGGGACGGATGAACTGCATCGTATCGTAGATGGCCATCCCGGCGGTGATCGAGCCGCCAGGGCTATTGATGTACAGGTTGATGTCCTTCTCCGGGTCTTCGGCTTCTAGGAAGAGAAGCTGGGCGACGATCAGATTGGCTATCGTGTCGTCGATGGGAGTGCCCAGGAAGATGATGTTGTCCTTCAGAAGACGGGAGAAAATGTCGAAGGCGCGCTCGCCTCGCGACGTTTGCTCGACGACCATTGGAACTAAAGCCATACTAACTTTGAACCTTTCGATAACGGTCGGGGATGCAGCCGGTCGAGCCTCAGAAGCGGCCCCGTCGTGCCGGATTGATTGAGAATCCGGGCGCGCGCCTTATCCCTTTCAACTTATGCTCAAGCATCCGGCGAAGAAGATTCCGCTTTGGCTTTCATGTCTTCGCTCGCCTCGCCTGCCTGCTTCTGATCGAGGTCGGTTTCTTCCTGCGCCGCGGAGGTGTTGCTCTCTTCCATCTCCTCTTCGGCGCGCCACTCTTCTTCGCTGACGCTCGCATTTTCAACAATCAGGTCGAGCGCTTTGCGATTGCGCAGCCTATCGGCGATGCTACGTTCGCCTCCCTGCTTTGTCAAGGCAGCGCGCACTTCTTCCACGGATTGACGCGAGTGGGCCGCCAGAGAGTTGATCTCGGCCTCTATCTCTTCGTCCGTCACCTCTATCTGCTCTTCGTCGGCGATGCGCTCCAACAGCAGCGAGCCGCGCACGTCGGCGCTCGCCTGATCGCGCAACTGCCCGCGCACTGCGTCCCAGTTCAACTGTTGCTGGCGCGGATCGACGCCGCGCCCCATCATATCGCGCATGACGGATTGTAGAAGCTGGTTCGTCTGGTGCTCGATCAACATTTCCGGCACTTCAAACGGGTGCGCCTCGACGAGCTTGCGCATGACGGCGCTTCTCAATCGATGTTCGGATTCGACGCCCGCGCGCTTCTCTAAATCTTCGCGCACTCTCTCGCGCAAGGTCGCTACGGACTCGAACCCTTCACCAAGGCTTTGAGCCCACTCGTCGTCCACGTCCGGCAACTCTTTCCGGCGCACGCTGGTGATGGTGGCGGTGTAGTCAACCTCTTTCCCCGCCAATCCCTTGGACGTGAAATCCTCCGGGTACTTGACCCTGAATGTTTTCACCTCGTCGGCCCGAACGCCCGTCAGGTTGTCCGTAAATTCCTGCTGCACGCCTTCGCCGCCGAGGACGACCTCGACCTCTTCGACATCGATCGGCTCCTCTTCGGGCGCGCCCACGAACGTGCCGTGGACGTTGATGGTCACGGTATCGCCCGGCTCGGAAGGCCGGTCTTCGACGGGCTGGAGCGAGGCGGAGGCTTCGCGCAAGCCTTCAATCACGCTCTCTACGTCGTCGTCCGCCACGGGACGGGTGCTTCGCGCCGCCTCCAGCCCTTTATACTGGCCGAGCGCGACTTCGGGCAGCACCTCTACGTGGACGTGAACCGAGAGCGGTTCCGCGCCCATCTTATCGAGCCCCTCGGAGTTGTCCAGGTGCACGTCAGGCTCGCCGAGCACCTGTAGATCGTGCTCGGTGATCGCATCCTGTATGGCCTGCGGCACAAGCTCGCGCAGCACTTCGCCGCGAATCTCATCTTTAAAGCGCGTGCGTACCACCGAGCGCGGCGCGTGGCCGCGACGAAAGCCCGGCACGTTGGCGAGCTTCGCATAGCGGTCGCTGACGCGATCATACTCGGCGCGCAGGCTCTCCGCTTCAATCTCTATCTTTATCTCCTTGCGCGTCGGAGAAACATCGACCAGTTCAGTCTTCATCAAACTTAAAGCCCGCCGCGTCGCGCTCTTCCCACAGAGCTTTCGCGCCGCACGGGCATCCTTCCTCTTCCAGAATATCAGGCTCTAATTGTGTAAGACATCAAAAACTTTTGGTGCGAAAGGGGGGACTCGAACCCCCACCCCTTACGGGACGAGCTTCTAAGACTCGCGCGTCTGCCAATTTCGCCACTTTCGCACGTAATCTTCGTGCGGAGCGTTCCTGTGCCGCAACGGAAAGAAAATTGTCAAGATGTTGAGAATAGCACACGATTCGCCCCGCGTCACATGCCTTCACATCCCTGTAGCGGGGCGAGAGTGTGTTGCCGAACATTGAGATTCAAGAGAGGGCAGTGGGCATTTCGATGTTCGATAAAAAGTCAGATTCAACAGAAGCACACACCTGATAGTCGAACACCTCTTTCATCAGTTCGACA
>DASQYE010000623.1:0-2722 GCA_035639355.1 Pyrinomonadaceae bacterium | reverse complement strand
ACGAGCAGTAACACCTATAACAAGCTTCTGCAAAAGCCTGAAGAAACACGGGGCGCGCGCTCTTGCGCTCGGCTGCGCTCGGGTTCGAGCGACCGGCATTGAATCTCTAAGGAGTATGTCATGTTAAAAACCTTATCGCTTGTGATGGCGCTCGCCCTCGCGCTTGTGTCTCAGAGTTTCGGGCAAAATGCCAACACGCGCGCGCAAGGGACGGGCGCTCGCACTTCTACGGCAAATACGGCGAACAGCGCCACGCAGCCCTCGCCCGCTGGTGAGACGCCCGCTGCCACGCGCACGCGTCGCTCGGGCAATCAGACCGGAAGCGGCGGCAAGGAGAGCGCCACGGAAGGCGTCGTCGCCGCCTTCGATGCTTTGATAGACGGTATTCGTCGCGCCGACGTGAATGCAGTGACGGCCGTTTACTGGAACTCGCCCAGGCTGCTGCTCTTCAACTATAACGGCTCCATCACTAAAGGTTGGGAGCAGATGCGCAAGAACCGCGAAAGCTCTTACCCGGAATTGAAGGACGTTAAGATCGAGGTGCACGACCGTCGCGTGGAGATGTTGGGGCGCGACGGCGCGCTCGTGACCTGCCTGTGGACGCAGTCGCAGACCTATCGCGGCACGCCCGAGACGGCCTCCGGGCGCATGACGCTCGTATTCCGCCGCGCTGGCACGTCCTGGAAGGCCATACACCTGCACACCTCTCCCGATGCGCCCGACCCGTCGCGCGTGCCTTCGTCCGAACAAACAACCGAGCCCGCGCCAAAGCCTACCCCCAAACCAAAACCGACACCGTGAGAGAAAGGATGAGGGATGAAAGTGTGGCTATTCAAGTTGAATAATCCTTCTTTCATCCCCCATCCCTCAGTCTCCTCCCTGCTTTCAAATTATATTTTCAGAAAGGTAAGCAAGCTATGGACTGGATGAATCAGCTTGGCGGGATTTTGCAGCAATACTCGGGTGCGCAGGCCGGCCAAGCGCCGGACACTGTGCAGGATGACTTTGACCGATTCGCGCAGACCGCGCCGCAATCGGCGCTCGCGGATGGGTTGGCCGAGGCATTTCGCTCGAACCAGACTCCCGCTTTCGGCCAGATGATCGCGCAGCTCTTCAGCAACGCCGACGGCCAGCAGCGGGCCGGTATTCTCAACACTCTGATCTCGGCTCTGGGGCCAACCATTGCGGCGCAGCTATTTTCGCGGGGCGGGCTGTCCGGGCTCGCGGGTTTGCTGGGCTCAGGGCAGCGTGAGCTGACGCCGGAACAGGCGTCGCAGGTTTCGCCCGAAGCCGTCCGAGAGATTGCGGAGCAAGCGGAAAGCAAAGACCCTTCGATCATAGATAGGGCCAGCAATTTTTATGCTGAGCACCCGACGCTCGTTAAAACGCTCGGCGCTGCGGCTCTCACGGTCGCGCTCGCCAAGCTGGCCGAGAGGCAGCAAAACGGTTGAGCCCGTGGACTGCCGGCTGGCGAGTCCGAGCCCACGATTGCTTCAAAGCCTCAATCGAAGAGGCGTCCGGCCGAATCACGTTCGCCCCCATAAAGCCCTGTGGGCTCGCCGGAAATCTCATTTTCCGGCGAGCCCACAGGTCAATAGTCGGATTGATTCCGGTCGGAGAAGCCTCAGCGATTTCTGGAAAATTGCACAGAGACGATCTGCCAGCGCCCCTGCCGCTTCTCATACCTGCGCGTAAACCTGTATAGCGGGCTGCGGAACTCGCGGTCTTCGTAGCGGCCCGTGACGACGGCTCGTCCCGTCACGATTCCCTCGTCCCCGTTAATAGTGACATCAACGTCTGACGTATCTACGGACAGGAAGGTGAAGTCAGGATTCTCGACCAGAGCGAGGCGCTCGGCCTTGTCGCCGACTCTGCCGTAACGATGCATGATCGTAAAATCGTCGGCCAGGATGCTGTCCAGCGTGGCCGTGTCGCGCTGCACGTGAGCGTCCAGATAGCGGCGCTCAAGGCTCAGTATCTCGCGCTCGGCGCTTGTGTACGAGTGCGCTTCGTGGCGCGCCGTGCTGCTCCACGGAGCTGTGATCGCTGTGCCGATCAGAAATGTTGCCAGGGAGACTAACAGATGGATGATAATTCTTGGCATGGTTTTTACTCCTGAATGTTTCGTTGAAGTTACCACAGGCGATTCGCCTAGGACAAGACTCTTTCTGTAAAAAAAGCCGTCCTTCATATTCAGCGCCGATTCCTCTGCTCATTTACCGTAGAAATCCGCGACGCCAATGCTTACTCCCGCAAATACGCCGTAGCGCGGGGCGTCCGCGTTGAGGCCGAAGCGCATCCCGGCATCAAAAATCAGGCGACGATTCGCCTTGTAGGTGAGCGCGCCGAGGGCAAAGAGTCCTTGCGGCTGAACATCGTCTTTAGTCTGGCCCGATATTTCACCTTGCAAGCCGAAGCCGTTCTCGAGCTCGCCCGAGAATGAGAGCGCGCCCTGCCCGCCCGTTACCCATCCGCTCTCGTTCTCTCGGCCGACGATCAAATACGCCCCGTTCAAATCCATGTCCACCTGACCGAGTTTCCGGCTGATGAGGGCTACGATCTTATGGTCAACTCTCCCCGTGCCCAGGTTCTTGACCTCGCTGGCCGACGGCAGCTTTACGTAGTAAGCGAAAGCGAGCGCCGGGTGCTGCTCCGTATCTTTAAGCGCGACCACTTGAAAACCGAGCCGCGTATCTCCAACTCCTGTCGTGCGCACTCTCAT
>DASQYE010000622.1:0-4306 GCA_035639355.1 Pyrinomonadaceae bacterium | reverse complement strand
CCGTCTTCGCCTTTACGCAGAAGTTCTTCGGCGAGGGGACGTTCCTCTCACAGAACGCTGCGGCGCAGCAGGGCCTGTTCGGTTCGCAGCTTGATTTCTTCAGCGTGGCGGACGAAAACCTTTTCACGCGCAATTCCTACGGGGCTTCGATTTTCGCCAGCGCGCCGCTCTCTGAGTTCTACCGCAAGCGCCGTTTCACACAATCGACGCGCGTCGGCCTCTCCTATCAGATTTCGCAGACGAGCGTGAAAGACCCGGAGGTTAATCAGCAGGCGAATTCGGCCAATTTCATCCCGGTCATCTACAGCCAGCCGAACATCCTTACGAGCCGCCTGACGCCGACCTTCGTTTACGACACGCGCGACTACTCCAAGTCCTCGACCGATCCGTCCGGCGGCACGCAGATTTCCGCCTCGCTGGCTGTGGCAGGGCTGCTCGGCGACGTTCGCACCTACGCGCCCACCCTCTCTTACATCAGGTTCTTCCCCGTTCGCAATAAGGGGCGCGACCAGAACCCGGACGTGTTCGGCTTCCGCATACTGGCGGCACATACGGGCAGCTTCGGCATCTCGAACGCGGTCAGAAACGCTAACTCCTTGGCCTTCATCGGCGGCATACCGATCTACGAGCGCTTCTTTCTCGGCGATGAGTTTACGATTCGCGGCTACAACGTGCGCTCTATCACGCCGGTCGCGCCGCTCGATCAGTTCATCACGTCGCGCAACGTCGTGTTGGCGACGAATCGTCTGGGCACGCCCGAAGCTATTCCGGGCCTTCCCTCCGATCTCGCCAACGTAGGGCTGTTCACGGGCCCGACCGGCAGTAATAGTCTCTTGCTGTCGCGCCAGTTTACGTCCGTGGGCGGCGATACGCAGCTTCTCGCTAATCTGGAGTACAGGATTCCCATATTCGGGCCCGTCAGCATCGCGGCCTTTGCCGACGTTGGGTCGGCGTTTAACCTGCGTTCGGCCGATGACCAGTCGTTTTCGAGTAACTTCCTAGCCGATCAGCCTTTCCTGGGCGCGAATAGCCTCAGCATCTTCGCCTTCCAGGCCAATCAGACGCTCGCGCTGTCTCCGGCCGGCGGGCTCGTCATTCGCGATAACAGGCTGGTGACTAGAGAGGAGTTCAACCAGGCGCTGCGCGTCGGCCCCATAGACCCTGCGTCGGGCCTGCCCTTCGGCTTCCAGCAGGCTTTCCTGCGCGGCGAGGTGCAAACGAACACGGTCGTGCGCCTGAGTGAAAGCGTCTTCTCGAAGCTGAGCGATTACCGGTCGAGCATCGGCGCTGAGATTCGCGTTCAAGTTCCAGTGGTCAACGTACCGTTCCGTCTCATTTACGCTTACAATCCGAACGCGCGGCGGGGCTTTTTGCCGGAACTGCCGGGCGTTCCTTTTAACGAGAGGAAGAGCGTATTCCGCTTTAGCGTAGGTCGCACTTTTTAACTGTTTGTCGGCAAACCATACGGGCCGTGCATGGCGTCTAAGACAGGTAAACCGCACGCGTGGTCACGACCTGCACCGCCTTTCAACTATTTAAGGAGCATTACAAGAAAGTTATGAGAACATACCGTTTGATCGCCGCCGCGGCCTTTCTGGTGGCCATCACAGCTCTTCCCACGTCCGCACAGCAGAGGCCGGCAGCCGCACAGCCGGCGGCAGCCGCAGCCTCGAACGCGCCTGTGCCCGATAGCAAGATCGCCCTTGTCAACACCGACGCTTTTGCTGACGAGAAGCTGGGCATTACGCGGCTCGTCAATGCCATGAAGAAGGTGGACGGCGAATTCACGCCGCGCCGGACCGAGTTGCAGGGCATCAAGGCCAATATAGACAAGCTGACGGCCGACATACAGGCGACGGCCAACGTCGCGCAGCCGCAGCAGCTACAGCAAAAGACCGACCAGCTGGAGTCGCTCAAGCGCGACATGCAGCGCAAGACGGAGGACGCGCAGGCGGCTTATAACAAGCGTTTGCAGGAATCCGTAGGCCCGCTCTACGAAGACATAGGCAAGTCGCTCGATGCCTTCGCCCGCGCGCGTGGCATTACGCTGCTGCTCGACGCGGCCAAGATCGGCCCGGCCATCCTGGCCTTTAACGACACGATGGACGTGACGCGCGCCTTTATCGCCGATTACAATAGCAAGAATCCGGCGACCGCTTCGGCGGCGGGTCCGGGTCGGTAAGCGATATCGCCGAATTACAACAGGTGCGGAGGCGCGGCGGTTCTCGTGTGTTCGAGGCCGCGCCCCGCATTCTGCATTTCGCCGCACCTGTATGGCACGGCCTCTCGCCCTCTTCTCTCTTTCCCGTGAAGCGAAACTGACATGGAGACGGTTCTCGACGCACGCGCCATCCAACAGCTTTTGCCGCATCGTTATCCCTTCCTGCTGGTGGATCGCATCATAGAGCTTGTACCCAGGGAGCGCATCGTCGGCATCAAGCAGGTGACGATCAACGAGCCCTTTTTTCAGGGCCATTTTCCCGGCGCGCCCGTCATGCCGGGCGTGCTCGTGATCGAAGCCCTGGCCCAGGTCGGGGCCATACTGGCCTTGCGCGAGATAGAGGAGCGCGACCAAAAACTCGTCCTCTTCACAGGCATCAAGGAGGGGCGCTTTCGCCGCCCCATCGTCCCCGGCGATACTCTTTTCCTGGAAGTGACGGCGCTGCGCATCGGGTCGCGCGTCCAGCGTATGCGCGGCGAAGCCAAGGTCGAGGGCCAGTTGGCCGCCGATGCCGAGATCATGAGCGTTATCGCGGAGCGCGACTCCACCAAATGAAGGGAAGGAAGGCAAAAGGAAAAAGGTAAAAGGCAAAAGTCAGGCGGAAACCGCTTTTAATCAAAAGGCTTTCGTCCGCACTTTTACCCTTTACCTTTTGCCTTTTCTGCTTGATGTTCATTCACCCGACGGCCATCGTCAGCGAGGGGGCGCAGATCGGCGACGACTGCTACGTCGGCCCCTATTCGACCGTAGGCAGTGAGGTCGCGCTCGGCCGCGGCGTGCGCCTCGAATCGCACTGCGTCGTGGACGGGCGCACTACTATCGGCGACGAGACGCACGTCTTCCCTTTCGTCTCCATCGGTCTCGCTTCACAGGACTTAAAATACAGGGGCGAGCCGGCCGCGACGACGATCGGCCGTCGAAATCGTATACGCGAATTCGTCACCATCCATCGGGGCACGGAGGGCGGAGGGATGCTAACCTCCACGGGCGACGATTGCCTGATTATGGCGCAGGCGCACATCGCGCATGATTGCATCCTGGGCGACGGCGTCATCATGGCTAACGGGGCGACGCTCGCCGGTCACGTCCGGGTAGAAGATCAGGCCAACATCGGCGCGTATTCGGGCGTACACCAGTTCTGCCGCGTCGGCCGCGAAGCGTATGTCGGCGGCTACTCGGTCGTCGTCAAGGACGCGCTGCCCTTTGCGCTCACGGTCGGCAATCACGCGCGCTGCTATGGATTTAACATCACGGGGATGAAGCGTCGCGGCTACGCGCGCTCCTGTATCGACGCCCTTCACCATGCTTTTCACCTTCTGCTCTCCTCGCGGCTCAACACCTCGCAGGCGCTTTCCGCCATCCGCGAAGAGATCAGGAACTCTACGGAAGTGGACGAGCTAGTGCGCTTCATCGAAACATCCAAACGCGGAGTCATCAAGTAAGGGCGGAGGGATAAGGGATGAGGGATGAATTGATTGAATTAATAACTCACTTGAATCAGCCATTCAACCCACTTCATCCCTCATCCCTCATCCCTCATCCCTTCTTATGCGTTACGGTCTGATCGCGGGCAATGGCAGGTTTCCTTTCCTGGTGCTTGAGGGCGCGCGGCGGGCGGGCGTCGAGTTGTCCGTGGCGGCGATCCGTGAGGAGACCGACCCGGCGATAGAGAGTGTGGCGGAGCGCGTCATCTGGGTCGGCATAGGTCAGTTGGGGAGGATGATACGCTTCTTCAAGCGCGAGGGCGTCGAGCGCGCGATCATGGCCGGACAGGTCAAGCATGTACAGATTTTCAGCGGCGCGATTCCCGATGTGCGCATGCTGCGGATGCTTTTGCGCCTCCCGCGCCGCAACACGGATGCCTTGATCGGCGCGGTGGCGGATGAGCTGGCGAGCGAGGGCATAGAGCTGATCGATTCCACCTTTTTTCTACAAGACCATCTCGCCGAGGTCGGCACGCTCTCCGGTCGAGCGCCAGACGCGCGCGAACAGGGCGACATAGAGTATGGCCTTGAGGTCGCACGCGAGATCGCGCGTCTTGACCTGGGGCAGACCATAGTAATCCGCGCGCGTGCCTGTGTCGCT
>DASQYE010000621.1:0-10826 GCA_035639355.1 Pyrinomonadaceae bacterium | reverse complement strand
TGACGCCTACGTTCGAGCGATTCACCTTGACCTTGATCCGCCTCTCCTCGCCGCGATGCGCGGACTTTTTCGGATAGTAGCCGATGCTGTACTGCCTGCGCAGCTCTTCGGCGACGGCCGTGAAGGATCGCTTGACCGTTTCGATGTCGGCGGCCTGAAAGAAGCGCCCGCCGGTCTTCTCGGCCAGCGCGCTCAGGTAGGCGACCGAGGGCGAAGAGCCGTAGTGAATCGTGTAGACGAGAGCGTCCAATTCCGTGGCGTCTTCGAGCGTGCTCTTGCGCGTCGCCCTGCTCCAGGTGTCGTCGCCGTCCGTGAATAGAATGACGGCCTTGCGACCCCGCGTGCGCCTGAGCGACTGGTAGGCGAAATCAACCGCGTCGTAGAGCTTCGTGCCGTTGTTCCCCATGTCCGTTTGCATCCTTTCGATGGCCGCAGAGAGCTTGGTGCGATTGCTCGTTCCCCTGGACAGGAGCGGGCGTATCACGCCGTCGAAGGTGACTGGGAGCACGGCGTCGAGCGGACGCAGCTCGGCTATAAAAGCGTTGGTCGCCTCTTTGATCTCGGCCAGATATGCTGCGGAAGAGAAGCTGGTGTCCATCAGTAGCACGACCGTAAAAGGCTGTTCCACGCTGCTGAAGTGAGAGATTTGCTGTTCGGCCCCGTCCTCGTAGATGCGAAAATCTTCCTGGCGCAGGTCGTAGATGTAGCGCCCGTCGCGGTCCGTCACGCTGACGGGAATCGAGACGAGGTCGGTCGTCACACGCAGAACCTCGTCTTCGCCTATCTCTTCGCCCTCGTCCGGCGAAGCCGGGGGTGCTTGCGCCGGCTTCGGCGCCGGACTCTTCTGCGCGCGCGCCTGCTGCGCCCTGGCCGATTGGACTGGGGCTAGAAAGATTAAAAGAAGCGCGACCGCGAGTATTACTTTCATTCTCATTACGGAAGCCTTCGAGCGGGCTAAACCATCCGGGCGAAAACGGCTTCGTAATACATCCCGTCCTGTTCTCGCTTGATGGGGACGATGAACAGATCGAACGCTCCCAGCTCGGCGTGCTCGAACCTGTGCATGGCTTGCCGTAGGGGAGCATCGAGGGGGCCGCGAAATGTTATCGAGAACTGCTCCTGACCGGGAATTGACCTGGCCGCCTGGGCCTCGATCAGCTCCACTTCGACCGCTGCTGCGTCAGCCTGCTCGGGCTTAATCAGAAATTTCGAGTTCAGGTGTTGAGCGAACGTTTCCAGCTTGAAAGTCTCCAGCATGTTTGACCTCTCGTAGGTGATGCTTCAAGAATCGTCGCGGCTATTTTCGCCATCGTCTAGCGGCGAAGCCGCCTGAGTATAAAGACGGCGCGCGGTCGGCGGCAAGCGAGGCGCGCTTCCCATTGTGCTTATCGCGGGCAGGTATAGGCTATTGCGCGTCGGAACGCCACTCCATCTGAAAATGGGTCTGATTTTCGCCCGTCACGCGGAACCCCAATCGTTCATAGAGACGGGCCGCCCGGTTGGATTTAAAAACATGCAGCCGGACGGGCAAGCCTTCGGACGCGGCTTCGGCGCAGAGGTCTCTAATCAGCGAAGCGCCGATGCCGGAGTTGCGATGCTCCGGCAGCAGGGCGATGTCCGTGAGCAGAATCTCCGTCTCTCCCCTCACCACGATGAGCCTGCCGACCGGCCTCTCGGAGAGAAGGATGATACGGTGATCCGCATCCGGGTAATGCATCTTGTACGAGCCCTGCTGGTTGTTGAATTGCATTTTTAGGAACGCCTCGCGCTGGGCGTCGTTCCAGGGCAGGAAAGCCAGTTCGTCCGTCCGCGTCCCGGCGTAGACTTCAAACAGGAACGGCTCATCGCCCGGCTCTACGGGACGAAGCGAGATATGCGTAAGCTCACTTGACATGCGTTCTACAGAGCGCGCTCGCCTTTGACGCGAAGCGGATTTTAGAGAAAAGCGGCGCGGAGCTTTCCAGGCACCCGGCGCTTTCTCTCTCCTACCAAAAGCAGCGGGTATCGACGACTGGCCCACGCGCGAAAGGGAAATCTTTTGCGCGGGCCGACGGTAACTATAAAGCATCAATTCCGGATTCAACAAATCACGCGCCTCTGAGAGAGAGCGCCGCCAAAAAGGAAAGGAGCGATCAAGGTTGATCGCTCCTTTTAAAAAAGCAGGAGGGGGCTGCTAAAACTTTTACAGCTACTGCCAGCGAGGACGCCGGAGGCTAAGGGCCTTTAGCTCTTTTCCTCAGTCGCGCTTCGTAAGCGCGTCCATCAGCGAGACCTGTTCGATCTTGACGGCCCGCTGAAACTGGCCCGCGATGCGGCTCGCATGATGACGGGCGCTCGGCGCGGCCGGGGCTCTCATCGCAGCATTGTTTACAGCAGTATTGGCGACGACGCTCCTTGATTGGTTGCGGTCTTGAGCACGGACGGACGGAGCGGCGCTCGGGGCGGTAGCAGCAGCGTAGGCGGCCAGGGAGCGCGACGCGCCCGTGTAGCCGTCCGCGACGCGCGCGACATCACAGCGAGTCGGAGCCGCGGCCATCTTATTGCGCGGCGCGAAGAACGAGAACGCGCCGAACGCATACCTGTTGACGGAATTCATGACGGTCGTATTACCGGCGCACTCCTCGCAGTCGTCTAGTCCGAAGGCGTGGCCCAGCTCGTGCGTCAGCAGCATACGCAGCAGCACAGTCTTATGAATGTCGCCTTTGATGTTGATGACGGCCTTGCTGTAGAAAGCGCCCGAGGTTGTAAACGGCGAGAGGCTTGCGAATGTCCCTCCCATACTGGCCTTGCGCTTGACGACGATGCAGCCGGTGCAATCTTTGCCCGTAATCTCGCCGCCCATTTGAAGATTGATGCCCGTGCCGGACGCGGGCAGCACGGCCTGCCAGGAGCGAATCGCCTCTTGAAAGGCGGCGACCTCCGGAGCGGAAAATTCTCCCCGCGTAATCATCACGCGCAAAGCGGTGTTGGGCGTCCAGCGGACGTGTACTGTATCGGGCGCATTGCGGTTGCATTCACAGGCCGCAGGGGATGTACGGGCCTCTGTCTGAAGGCTCACGAAGAAGCAGGCCAGCGGGAAAGCCAGGCCCACTAAGAGGAGTCTGATGCAGGCTTTGGGGGTGAGTGTGGAACGAAGGATTGAAGGGAAAGAATGAAGGGTGCGACGCTCGGGTCTGTATGTGTTTGTCAATTGCTGAACCTCACTTCGGTAGCCGGACGATCTCTCTCTTGACTTGAGACTCCAGGCTTTGCGACGCCGCATCGCTGCGGGTGTGCCGTTAATCGGTGGTGCCCACGCCCTCTGGGAAAGACGCAGATTTCAACACAGGCCAAGCGTACTCGCGCGTGGCCTGATTACTCGCTTGAAATAGCAGACGATATAGCTCCCCAACATCAGCAAAATGACGTTGGATCGGCTTTTAGCTAAGGGGCTTTTGAAGGTGCTGGTGAGACTTCAATCACCTGACGGGGCATGAACGGGTATGAGTACCCGATGCTTTAGTTATAGAGATAAAAACAGGGTGTGTCAATACCTTTATTTTGAGGCCGACCGCGCCCGGCTTCTAATCGATGCGCAGCTCTATCGGCTGGGCCAGTTTCTCTATGCTGAGGACGAGGCCGCGCGGGCTTTCGATCGCTTCCTTCTGTGGCGTCTGGAAAAATAGAAGGCCCCGGCGGCGCTCTCCGGGCGCGAGCGGCCTCGCTAGGTCGAGCGCATGGGCGCGAACGCGCTCCTCGAATTCCCTGCGCGACGCGGGGTTGTAGAAAGTCACCTCGTTGGCTTCGAGAATACGCGCGACGGCCTGTTTGGCCGAGCGCGCTTTCCACTCTCTGCCCGCAGCGTCGCGCAGACGAAAGCGTGCGCGCTCCAGCGCCACCTCAGCGCCGCTTTCGTTTTGTATCTCGACGCGGACGGGCAGAAGACCACCGAGCGGCAGATTGGCCTCGAATAGCTGCTGGCTCTCCTCGTCGGTCAGGAGCGGCACGGCGCGCACACTTAGCGCTCCGCCGCGCGCTTCGGTAGCCCTCTCGGGCAGCGGAGCCTCCACGCGGGTGCTGACCTTGTAGAGCGAGCCGCCGCAGCCCATCGTTAAGGCGAGCGCGGCGTAACTCGCGCCCCGCAAAGCGCGCCGCCATCGCTTCTGTTTTACCTGTCCGCCGGGCATGCGGCGCACTCTCTCATGCGCGGCGCGGCGCTGTCAACAATGCCCGGCAGCCGCTCGATCGACCAGCCGCTTATAATGAGGCCGTCTTCCTTGCCCTCCTGCGACGGCTCATGTTACCGTTTCCGCTTTCATCTCAAACGGGAAAAGCAGTCTATCTCGTACGCCATCCGGCATTATGATTAGACCATTTCGCGACAAGCATCCGCAGGTTGCTGCGACCGCCTTCATAGAAGAGAGCGCACAGGTCATCGGCGACGTACATGTCGGCGAACACTCCTCCGTCTGGTTCAACGCCGTGGTGCGCGGCGATGTCTTTCACATACGTATCGGAGACCGCACGAACGTACAGGACGGGACGGTGATCCACGTCAGCAACGGCACGCACGCGACCATTCTCGAAGACGAAGTGACCGTTGGGCACAACGTGACGCTGCACGGCTGCCACATCGAAAAGGGAAGCCTGATCGGTATCGGCTCGATCGTCATGGACGGCGCGAGGGTCGGCGCTCAATCGCTCGTCGCCGCCGGGTCGCTCGTTTCGCCGGGCACACAGATTCCGCCGCGCTCGCTCGTGATGGGCTCGCCCGCGCGCGTCAAGCGCCCCCTGACGGATGAGGAGGTCGCCGGGCTCAATCTCTTCTGGCAGAATTACATTGAGTACACTCGCGTATACAAAGAGGAACACGTTGCACTAGAGCGGTCTTGAATAATCAACGATTGAAGGAGAAGCCCGTAGGATGCTGAGTCCCCTCAGAGTTATTATCGCCTTAATGTTCTCGGCCGCCGCCTGCTGCGCGTACCCTGTCTGCGCGCAGGAGGTCGCGCTCAATCCAGCCGCCATTGGCGTTTCCGCTTCGATGGTCGATTCCGCCCCGGTCACGAACGCAAGCCAGAACGACCAGCCTTACACGCTCAAGCGTGGCGATAACGAGTTCGGCGGGTGGTCGGGCCTTGCGTTCAAGGCGACGACTATCTTCGGCGGGCTCAGGGATGAAGAGGCAAGGGAGCGCAAGTTCGCGCTCGTCGCTTTCCGCTACGGGCGCACCCTGGCGGCCAATCGCAGGATGGCCTTACAGTACACGCTCGACGCCATCCCTCTCGCCGTCGCTTCCGGCAATATCGTCGAGAGCACGACCCTGCTGACGCCCGCCGGAAGCGTGACGACCTTCAGGCGCGAATCGACTTACGGCGCGGGGCTGACACCGCTTGGATTACAGCTCGATTTCGCCAACGGCTCGCGCGTGCATCCCTTCATACACATCAACGGCGGCTTCCTGGTCTTCAGCAAGTCCGTCCCTCTTCCCGACGCGGGAAAGTTCGCCTACACGGGCGAGACCGGGGCGGGGCTGCGCATCTTCACTTCGGAGAGGCGCGCGTTCACCCTCGGGCTCAGGTTTCATCACATCTCGAACGGCGACCGCACGGGCGCGAACCGTGGCCTTAACCAGTTCGTCCTCTCCGTGGGCTTCTCTATTTTCAGGTGATGGGCACAGGCAAGACACAACCGGCGCGCGGGATGCGCGATTTTCTGCCCGCCGATGTCAGGCGGCGCGAATACGTCATCGGCGTGATACGCGAAGCCTACGAGCGCTACGGTTTCGAGCCGCTGGAAACACCTGCGGTCGAGAACATAGAGACCTTGATGGGTAAGTACGGCGAAGAGGGCAATCAGCTCATCTTCAAAATCCTCAAGCGCGGCGAGCATGAAAAGACGGGCGAAGCAGACCTGGCGCTGCGATACGACCTGACCGTGCCGCTGGCGCGCGTCGTCGCCGAGTACCGCAACGAGCTTCCGAAGTTTTTCAAGCGTTACCAGATACAGCCCGTGTGGCGCGCAGACCGCCCGGCGCGCGGTCGCTTCAGAGAGTTCTATCAATGCGACGTGGACGTGCTCGGCTCGCGCTCGATGGTAGTGGAAGCAGAGCTGTGCGCGGCGTCGTGCGAAGCGCTCGCTCGCTTGGGCTTCAACAGTTTTACCTTCCGCCTGAATCATCGACGGGCGCTCACGGGTATACTCGACGCGGCGGGCGTTGCGACTGAGAAGCAGGAGGATGCGCTCGTCGCTTTGGACAAGCTGGACAAGATCGGACGCCAGGGCGTCGCCAGAGAGTTCGGCGGGCGCGGCATCGCGGAGGATGCCGGTCGAAAGCTGCTCGACTTTTTTGAAGCGATCGCGGCGCTCGAACACGCCGCACAAATCGTCGCGGACGATATCGCTGAGACGAGCGGCGAGGCTTTTAACCGGGCCGTGCTCGGACGCATGCTGGAGTTCGTGGGCGATCACGAAGCGGGCGCGCAGGGCATAGACGAGCTGCGCTCGATCGTCAGTTTCGCGGAGGCAGCGGGCGCAGGCGCGCGAATCAAGATCGACCCGAGCCTAGCGCGCGGCCTCTCTTACTACACGGGCGCGATCATGGAGATCAACGTGCCTGACCTCGCGGGCAGCCTCGGCGGCGGCGGGCGCTACGACAATCTGGTAGGGATGTTTCTGGGCCAGGATGTTCCGGCCTGCGGGTTCTCGCTCGGACTGGAACGGATCATCTTCGTGATGACGGAGCGCTCGATGTTCCCTAAGAACCTGATCGAAGCCCCGGCCGAAGTGATGGTCACGATCTGGGACGAGCAGTCGATCACAGACTCGCTCGGGCTCGCCACGGAGCTGCGCGGGCTTGGCCTGCGCGTTGACCTCTATCCGGAGGCGGACAAACTGGGCAAGCAGTTCAAGTATGCCTCTACGCGCGGGATCGGTTTCGTCGCCGTCCTGGGCGAAGAGGAGCGCGCGTGTGGAGACGTTTCGCTCAAAGACATGCGGACGGGCGAGCAGATGCGCCTGCCGCGCGAGCGCCTGGCCGAGACAGTGCGCGAAAAGCTGAGCGGAGGTTAAAGGCGATGGACGAAATGGTCGGGCAAAACTACCTGGACGATGCGCTCGCGACTTTTCGCGACTACAAGCGATTGGCCGAAAAAGCTTTCGCGCAGGTCAACGAAGCTGAGTTTTTCATCACGCTGGACGAAGAGGCCAACAGCATAGGCATTATCATCAAGCACATGGCGGGCAACATGATCTCGCGGTGGACGGATTTTCTCACGACCGACGGCGAGAAGCCCGACCGCAATCGCGATATGGAGTTCGCGCTAGCGAAAGACGCGACCAGGGACGAGCTTGTTTCATACTGGGAGCGCGGCTGGACGCAGGTCTTTGAGAGCATAGAGCAGTTGCAGCCCGAAGACCTCTCGCGCCGCGTTCAAATTCGCGGCAAAACGCATACGGTCGTCGAGGCGATCAACCGGCAGCTAACGCATTACGCTTATCACGTGGGCCAGATCGTCTTCCTGGCCAAGCACCTGCGCTCAAGCGAGTGGCAAAGCCTGAGCATCCCGCGCAACCGCAGCGCGGAGTTCAACGCCTACCTGGCCCGGACGCAGCACGAAGCGACGGGCGACGCCAAACCGCGCAGCCGCTTTGATGAGCCGCAGAATTTCATAAAATCTGAGACCGAGAGATAGTAGTGAACATGCTTGACGATTTAGGAAACCGCGAGCGCACGCACTCCTGCGGCGCGCTGCGCGCGGCAGATGTCGGAAAGACCGTGACGTTGATGGGCTGGGTCGCGCGCCGCCGCGACTTTGGCCCGCTGACCTTTATAGACCTGCGCGACCGCGACGGGCTGACGCAGGTCGTCGTCAACGAAGAGAATGCTGCGCAGGCGCACGCCAGGGCCAAGACGACGCGCAGCGAATACGTCATCGCCGTCACGGGCGTCGTCGTCTTGCGCGAAGAGGGCCAGCGCAACCCCAAGATCGCTACGGGCGAGGTGGAAGTCAGGGCGCGCGAAGTGCTCATACTGAACGACGCGCGCACGCTCCCCTTCCAGCTTGAGACCGCAGGCTCCGACGCGCTCGCCAGCGAAGACCTGCGCTTGAAGTATCGCTATCTGGACCTGCGCCGCCCGCAGCTTCAGACGAACCTGCGCCTGCGCCACAGGGTCGTGGCAGAGATTCGCCGCTACATGGACGAGCAGGGGTTTACGGAGATCGAGACGCCGATCCTGATTAAATCGACGCCCGAGGGCGCGCGAGATTACATCGTGCCGTCGCGCATACAGCCCGGAAAATTCTACGCGCTCCCGCAATCGCCGCAGCTCTTCAAGCAGTTGTGCATGATCGCCGGGCTAGACAAGTATTACCAGATCGCGCGCTGCTTCCGCGATGAAGACCTGAGGGCCGACCGCCAGCCCGAATTCACGCAGCTCGATGTCGAGATGAGCTTCGCCACGACCGAACTCGTCTACGCGCTGGTCGAAGGACTCTTCGCGCGCGTCTTCAAGCTGATCGGCGTCGATCTACTCGTCCCCTTTCCTCGACTCTCTTACGCGGAAGCAGTCCGCCGTTACGGCTCGGACAAGCCCGACCTGCGCTTCGGGATGGAGCTGCGCGACCTCTCGCCCGCGCTCGAAGGCACGACCTTCGCCCCCTTCGCCGACACGCTTTCCGCCGGCGGAGAGATAAAGGGGATAGTCTTGAGCGGCGGCGCGTCGCTCTCGCGTAAGGTTCTGGACGAGCTGCAAGAGTTCGTGAAGCGTTACGGGGCGGGCGCGCTCGCCTGGATAAAGCTCGGCGATGAAGCGACCTCTTCGCTCCTGAAAGCCCTCGGGGAGCAGACCGTCTTACGTATGGCGGAGGCAGTCGGGGCGCTGAATGGCGACGCCGTGTTGATCGTCGCCGGTAAGCCGAGGACGGTTGCGGCGAGCCTCGGCGCTCTGCGCAACGAGGTGGCGCGGCGCGAAAAGCTCGTCCCACAAAATGTTTACACGCCGCTCTGGGTGACGGAATTCCCTATGTTCGAGTTCAACGAGACGGACGGCCGCTACTACGCCATGCATCACCCGTTCACCTCGCCGCTCGACGAAGACCTGCCGCTGCTGAGGCGCGCCGTCGAAGAAGGCGAGACGCAGTTATTGGGGAGGCTGCGCGCCAAGGCTTACGATACGGTCGTCAACGGAGTTGAGGCTGCGGGCGGCTCGATTCGTATACACCGCCGCGACGTTCAGGACTTGATCTTCAAAGCCTTGGGGATGACGCCCGAGATGGCGCGCGCGCGATTCGGTTTTTTCCTCGACGCGCTCGAATACGGCACTCCGCCGCACGGCGGAATCGCATCCGGCATAGAGCGCCTGCTGATGGCGCTCACCGGCATAGAGAACATACGCGACGTGATGGCTTTCCCCAAAACCGCTTCGGCCGCCGACCTCATGATCGAAGCGCCCGGCGAAGTTGACCCGGCGCAGTTGGAGGAGCTGAAGCTTGTCATCAAGAAAGAAGACTGAAAGCAAGGATGAAAAGAGAGATGCCAGATGTTAGATGACGGATGCTAGTGAAAGCCTTTCACTGACATCTAACATCTGCTCTTATAGGGAGATTCAAAAAGTGGACGAATTGCTGACGAAAGAGAACCTTGAATACCGCGCGCTGGCGCGCGAGATCGCCGACAAGTTCGTGCGGCCCGTCGCCGCAGAGCTGGACAGGACGGCAGAGTACCCCTGGTCTGTCGTGCGCGCGTTGCAGGACGCCGGATTGATGGGCGTCTGGATTCCGAAAGAGTACGGCGGGCGCGGCGGCGGCGTGATGAACCTGTGCATCGTCGTCGAAGAATTATCGAAGGCTTGCGGCGGCGTCGGCGTCACTTACGCCGTCAACGCGCTGGCGTCGTTCCCGATCATCGTCGGCGGCACCGAAGAGCAGAAGCAAAGGTATCTGCCGGACGTGGCGCAGGGCAAAACGTTGATGGCCTTCGGCCTTTCGGAGAAGGCGGCGGGCTCCGATGCCGGAAGCCTCAAGGCGCGCGCGGAGAAGCGCGACGGCTTCTACGTCTTGAACGGCGATAAGAAGTGGAACACGAACGGCAACGCGGCCACGCTCTATTCCATATTCTGCTCGACCAACCCGGACAGGGGCGGGCGCGGCGTCTCGGCCCTGCTCGTCGAGAAGGGAACCGAAGGCTTCGAGATCGGCAAGAAGGAAGACCTGATGGGCATCCGCTGCGTGCCCGTGCACGAGCTGCATTTCCATGACTGTCACGTGCCGGAGGAGAACCTTTTGGGAGGCAAGGAGGGGCACGGCTTCAAGCACGCTATGATGACCTTAGACCTCGCACGCCCTGGCGTGGCGGCGCAGGCTTTGGGCCTGGCCCAGGGCGCGCTCGACCTGGCCGTACAGTACACCATGAAGCGCGAGCAGTTCGGACAATCTGTCGCCTCCTTCCAGGGCATACAGTGGATGCTTGCCGACATGGCGACGAAGGTCGAGGCGGCGCGCCAGCTCGTCTACGCCACGGCGCGTGCCATCGACGGGGGCGCGAAGAACGTCTCGAAGATGGCGGCGATGGGCAAGGTCTTTGCGACCGACGTGGCGATGTCCGTGACGACCGACGCCGTACAGCTTTTCGGCGGCTACGGCTACTGCAAGGATTACCCCATTGAAAAATATATGCGCGACGCAAAGATCACGCAGATTTACGAGGGCACGAATCAGATTCAGCGCCTCGTGATCGGTCGCAGCCTGATTAAAGAGGCGGCCGCAGGCCAACCGCAGGCCCGTGCCGCCGAAGTTTAGGAATGAGGGCGGAGGGATGAGGGATGAAAAGGAAGAATTCAACCTCTT
>DASQYE010000620.1:0-9296 GCA_035639355.1 Pyrinomonadaceae bacterium | reverse complement strand
GTGATCGTCGTCATCTCGGACGGCGAGGATAATTTTAGCGAGAAGGTCAAAAAAGCGATTGGCGCGACCACCCAGGAGCAGGCCGCGATTTCACCGGCAGCGAAGATGCTGGTTTATAACAAGGTTCTGCTGGAAGTGCAGCGCGAGGTTCAGAGCGCGGAGGTCACTTTCTACTCGATCAACCCGAGCGGCGAGGCGCTTCGCCTGAACATCATCAGCCAGCGCGCGCAGGACGGGATGCAACAGCTAGCCAACGCGACGGGCGGCAACTCTTTCGTCCCCGAAAGGCTTGAAAACCTGGACGCCGTCTTTCGCCAGATCGCCGCCGAGCTTCGCTCGCAATATCTGCTACAGTATTACTCGAAAGACGAATCGCCGAGCGGCAAGTTCCTGCGCATACGCGTCACGACGCCCGCGCGCCCGCAGCTGCGCGTCCGCGCACGCCAGGGCTACTATTCCCGGCGCAAGTAGATTCCGGAGACCTTTTTTGATCGACAGTCCGTATGTTGATCGAGCGCCGCAGCCTACGTTGTGAAATTACCTTGAGCGCATCTCGACCAGCACGTCCGTCAGACGATTCATCACATCCAGCAGAGAGTTTCCGGCCGCATTGTAACGACCGGCGGCCACCGATTCTTCGGCCTGCGTGGCGCTTGCCGCCACCCCCAGCACCTTGGCGTAGTAGAGGCGTAGCTCCTGAGTGCTGCTGAACATAGTTTCCAGCTCGTCCATCTGCGCGCTGTAGCCCCGAAAGACATCCCTCAGCTTGGCGCGGTTTCGCTCAACCGCTTCGGCCGCCGACGGGTTGTTTCGCGCCCCCGTCTCGCCGCTCGCAAGCTCCCTGGAGATGGGCCCATAGAGGTACAGGAATCTCCCAAGGGATTTGATCTGCTCGGCCACGCGCCCGGCCGCCGAGGCGATGGCCTGCGCACCGGCCGGGGCGCTGCTCTGCGTCCTTGACGAAGAGGAGGCGGAGCGCGATTTTCTGCCGGCGGTGCGGCGTCGCGTCTGCCCGAAAGCGGTTGATGCCGGCAGGACGAGCAGGCAGGCCAGAACAATTATCGAGATGCGTTTCAATCTGGGAGTCCTCCTTCAAATACGCCCTGGGTCAGAGCGGGTCGCCTTCGTTCTCGGCGGAAATCTCGCGGGCGCTTGTTTCTCAAGCTATGACGCGTCGGGGCGCGTGTCAAGTCTCTTGCGGCTCGGGGAACGCGCCCGGCCCGGTTCGTTCGGCTTACTCCTTGCTGCTACAATGCAGATTGCTCGCGCCGTACAAATTCCGGTATGAGAGATAGACGATTAATCGTAAGACGATTGGGCCGGCTCGAATACGGCTCGGCGCTCGCCGTCCAGAAGGAGACGGAGCGCCGCGTCCTCGGCCGTGAGCAGCCCGACACGCTGCTCCTGGTCGAGCACCCGCACACGTTGACCCTGGGCCGTGGAGCGACGCGCGGCGGCCGCAGTATCCTCGCCTCGCCAGATGTTCTGGAGGCGCGCGGCGTCTCGGTCTTCGAGACCAACCGTGGCGGGAAAGCGACCTATCACGGCCTGGGCCAACTGGTCGGCTATCCCATAATCAACCTGAGCCCGCACCGCGAGGACGTTCACCGCTACGTCCGAGACCTCGAAGAAGTCCTGATACGTGCGCTCGCCGACTTTCAGATCGAGAGCTTCCCCATAAAGGGTCTGACGGGCGTCCACACCAGCGAGGGCAAGGTGGCCGCCATAGGCGTTCACATAGCGCGCTGGGTGACGACGCATGGCTTCGCGCTGAACGTCAATACAGACCTTAGCTTTTTTGATCTCATAGTGCCCTGCGAGGGCGAGCCCGTCGCCTCCATGAAGGGGCTTCTGGGACGCGAGCTTGACATGCGAGAGGTCGAGGCGCGTACGGTCGCGCGCTTCGCGGAGGTTTTCGAGATGACGCCGGAAGAGTATGCGCACCCTCAGACAGAGGCGGCGCACGAACCAACAGTAGAGACAGCCCTGACATTCTGAATATGACCAGAACGGATTCGTCTTCAACATTCGCGCCGGAGCTAATCACTGACGCGATGGCGCGCGTTCAGTCGCGCGTTCATCGCACGCCCGTCTTAACCTCGCGCGCCTTTGACGAGGCAGCCTCTCTACGCTCGGGCCAACACGGCCGCCACGTCTTCTTCAAGTGCGAGAATATGCAGCGCACGGGCTCTTTCAAGTTTCGCGGGGCGACCAACAGGATTCTTTCGCTCAGCGAAGAGGAGAGGCGGCGCGGCGTGATCGCCTTCTCTTCCGGCAATCACGCGCAGGCCGTGGCAATGGCGGCGCGCGATGCGAGAGCGCGGGCCCTGATCGCCATGCCGAGCGATGCGCCACAATCCAAGATTGCCGCGACGCGCGGCTACGGCGCCGAGGTCGTCTTTTATGATCGCCAGCGCGACGACCGCGAAGTCTTCACGCGCCGGATTGCGGAGCGCGAGCGGCTAGTGCTCGTTCCGCCCTATGACGACTACCTGATTATGGCCGGGCAGGGAACGTGCGCGCTTGAGCTTTTGGAGGACGTGCCCGAGCTTGACTCTATCGTGACGCCCTGCGGCGGCGGAGGTCTTTTCGCGGGCGCAAGCACAGTGGCGCGCGTCTTGCGGCCGGGCACGCGCTGCTTTGCGGTCGAAGCGGAGTCGGCCGACGATACGCGCCGTTCTTTTCTCAAAGGCGAGCGCGTCCATATAGCGCCGCCCCCGACCATCGCCGACGGGATGCGCAATCAATCGCCGGGCGAGCTTACCTTCCCAGTCTTGCGCGAGAATGCCGAGGATGTCCTGACGGTCTCCGACCAGGAGATCATAGAGACGCTTCGGTTCCTGCTCTTTCGTCTGAAAATACTGGTCGAGCCGACGGGCGCGGTGGCGGCCGCCGCCGTTCTCTTCGGCAAGCTGCCCGGCGATATAGAACGCATCGGCGTCATTCTTTCAGGCGGCAATATAGACCCCGAAGCCCTGGCACGCCTTCTGGCATAAAATCTAAAACGCCCGCTTCGGAAAGCCGGCTTTTAAGCCGAGCCTTTTTGCGCCGCCCCTTAAAAAAATTGCAAAATATTTTGGATTGACACGCGCGGGAAGCGGACTAGAATGGCTTGCAATCGGATGTGTGGGTAGAAGAACGCATCTGGTCTCCTTGGATTGAGGAGAAAGCGGCGAGAGTGAGAGGCTCGCCGCTTTCGCTTTTTTCGCGCCCTTCTCAGCTTTTCTCGCGCCCTTCGTGCCAGCCGCCTCCCCCGTGGCGCGCAAGCGACAACGACCGACGCCGGGTGGTAGAATATTCCCAAGATCAAAAGACCTTTTGGAGCAACTGCTGTGGGGCGCGAGCTAAAAGTCATCAACACGAACGCCAGACCGCGACAGCCTAAGCCCGATTGGCTGCGGATTCGCATTGGCGACCCGACCAATCAGAACCACGTGCTGCGCCTGATAGAGGGCTTGAACCTGCACACGGTCTGCCAGGAGGCGCGCTGCCCCAACATCTTTGAATGCTGGTCTGACCGGACGGCGACCTTCATGCTCGCGGGCGACATCTGCACGCGACATTGCGGCTTCTGCGCCGTAGGCAAGGGAGCGCCGGGCGCGCTCGATACGGAAGAGCCGCGTCACGTCGCCGAAGCCGTGCGCCATCTGAACCTGGCGCACGCCGTAATCACTTCGGTCAACCGCGATGACCTGCCCGACGGCGGCGCTGCGCACTGGGCCCAGACCATACGCGAGGTGCGCGCGCTGAATCCGGACTGCAAGATAGAAGTCCTGATCCCGGACTTTAACGGCGACGAGGCGGCGCTCTCGACAGTGCTCGACGCCGAGCCGGACGTGCTCAACCACAACACGGAGACCATCGCGCGTCTATACAGGCGCGTGCGCCCCGACGCCGATTACAGGCAGACGATGGAGCTTTTGGAGCGCGCGGCCCGCAGGCGCGACCGCGAGGCGAGAGGAATGCTGACCAAGAGCGGCATCATGGTGGGCCTCGGCGAGACCTTTGACGAAGTCGTCGCCTTGATGAAAGACCTGCGCGCCGTCTCGTGCGACATCATGACCATAGGGCAGTACCTGCAACCTTACGAGCGTCGTCTGCCCGTCGAGCGCTACGTCACGCCGGAGGAGTTCGCGCGCTGGCGCGAAGTCGGCATGGAGCTAGGCTTCCGCCACGTCGAATCGAGCCCGCTGACGCGCTCCTCCTATCACGCGCGCCAGCAAACCGCGCCGCAGCCCGCCACTCAGGAAACCATTGAAGCGACACTCGCGTCCGCGCGCTAAAGCGGGCGTCAAAACATTTACACACTCAGGCGGAAGATTCGGGTGCGAGTTTCCTGCCCCTCTACGCATCAGCCCCGAAGAAGAGGCCGTGGAAACATTTTTATGAGAGCTGTAGTCTTCAAAGAACATGGCGGGCCCGGTGTGCTCAAGTACACGGACGCGGCGGCTGACCCCTCCATAAAAGCGAACGAGGTTCTGGTGGAGGTGCGCGCCTGCGCTCTGAACCATCTGGACGTGTGGGCGCGCGGCGGCCTGCCGGGCATAGAGATTCCGCTGCCGCACATCCTTGGCAACGACATTGCGGGCGTGGTGCGCGAGGTGGGCTCGCTCGTCACCTGGGTCGAGGCAGGCGACGAGGTGATGTTGCAGCCGGGCGTCTCCTGCGGCCACTGCATAGAGTGCTTGAGCGGGCGCGACAATCTCTGCGCGGAGTACGACATACTGGGCTACAGGCGCGACGGCGGTTATGCAGAGCTGGTCGCCGCGCCCGGCGTGAACGTCATTCCGAAGCCGAAGGATTTGAGCTGGGAGGAGGCAGCTGCGCTGCCCCTCGTGACCGTCACGGCCTGGCACATGCTCGTCACGCGCGCGCGAGTCGAGCCGGGCGAGGACGTGCTGATCCACGCGGCCGGGAGCGGCGTAGGCTCGATCGGTATTCAGGTGGCGCGCTTGCGCGGGGCGCGCGTCATTGCGACTGCCGGGTCGGATGAAAAGCTGGAGAAGGCACGCGCGCTCGGAGCTGATGAATGTATCAACTACACGCGCGAAGATTGGCCCAGGGAGGTGCGACGCCTGACAGGCAAAAGAGGCGTTAACGTGGTCTTCGAGCACACAGGCAGCGAGACCTGGCCTGGCTCCATCGCGTCGCTCGCCAAAGGCGGGCGGCTCGTTACCTGCGGCGCGACGAGCGGCTACGATGCGCGCACCGATATACGACAGGTCTTTTATCGTCATCTCTCGCTGCTGGGCTCGTTCATGGGCTCGAAGGCGGAGTTGCTTGATGCCATGAAGTTCGTCGAGCGCGGGGCGATTCGCGCCGTCGTTGACCGCACCTTGCCGCTCGCGGAAGCTCGCCGGGCCCACGAGCTTATGCAGGATCGCGCGCAGTTCGGCAAGCTCGTCCTCATCCCCTGAACCCGTGAGCGCGCCTTAGTGCTCTGCGGTCTAAACCCGGCGCGGCCTTCTAGCTTGGGCGTCCGGGAATTCCGAGTGGATTCGGATGATCTCAAAGACGGCTCGATCTTCCGGGCCCGTAGAAACAAAAAAACAGTCGCTCTCGTATAAAAATCTCTGACCGGCGCGAGCTGTCTTTCGGTAAGCTTCCATATAGATTCATAAAAACCTGTTCGCGGCTCGTATCGTGACCGGCCGGAATGCTCGGAGGGATAATGATTAAGTTTTATGGGAAACAGAGAGCGCGCCTTGCTCTTCTGGCGTGCCTCTTGACGAGTCTGCCAGTCGCCTGGTTCATGCCTGAGGCGCGCGCCTCGCTCTCACAGGGTTCGTCGCAGCAGCAGCAGCCGGGCGGTGGCGGTGCGGGAGTCTCTCGGCCGAGCGGCGTCGAGCGCGTCACATCCGTCGAGGGGATCACCGAATACCGCTTGCCGAACGGGTTGCGCGTGCTGCTTTTTCCAGACCCGTCGAAGCCCACCATCACCGTCAACATCACCTATCTGGTGGGCTCGCGTCACGAGAATTACGGCGAGACGGGGATGGCCCACCTGCTTGAGCATCTGCTGTTCATGGGCTCAAAAAACCATCCGGCCATCCTCAAGGAGTTCGCAGACCACGGCACGCGCCGCAACGGCACGACCTGGCTCGATCGCACCAACTACTACGAGACCTTTGTCGCCACGGAAGAGAATCTTCGCTGGGCCCTTGAGATGGAAGCCGACCGGATGATTAACTCCTTCATCGCAAAGAAGGACCTGGACAGCCAGATGTCGGTCGTGCGTAACGAGTTCGAGGCGGGCGAGAACGACCCGCAGGGCGTCATGCTTGAGCGCGCCGTTTCGACCGCCTTCCTCTGGCACAACTACGGCAACTCGACCATCGGCGCGCGCTCCGACATCGAGAATGTTCCGATCGAGCGCTTGCAGGGCTTCTATCGCAATTACTACCAGCCGGACAACGCCGTACTGCTCATCGCAGGCCGCTTCGACGAGGCAAAGACGCTTGAGCTTATTAACAAGAATTTTTCTGCGATACCGCGCCCTGCGCGTGTGCTTCAGAAGTTGTACACGGTCGAGCCCGTGCAGGACGGCGAGCGCTCCGTAACGCTGCGCCGCACGGGCGACGTGCAGGCCGTCCAGGCCGTCTATCACGTGCCCTCCGGCTCGCACCCGGACTTCGCTTCGATCGACGTGCTCACGGAAATCCTGGGCGACACGCCTTCCGGGCGATTGCACAAGACGCTGGTGGAGACGAAGAAGGCTAGCTCGGTCGGCGCGTTCAGTTTTCAGCTGCGCGAGCCCGGCGTCGCCGTCTTCTCGGCGGAGGTGCGCGCGGACGCTTCGCTGGAGGCGGCGCGCGACGCGCTGTTGCAGACAATCGAAAACTTGAGCGCCAACCCTCCCACCAAAGAGGAGGTCGAGCGCGCCCGCACGGCGCTCCTTAAAGGCATCGAGCAGACCTTCAACTCGTCGGAGCGCGTCGGGCTCGCTATGAGCGGGTGGCTCGGGATGGGCGACTGGCGCTTGTTCTTCCTGCATCGTGACCGGCTGCGCCAGGTTACGCCTGAGGACGTAGGCCACGTGGCGTCCAGGTATCTAAAGTCGTCCAATCGCACGCTCGCCATGTTCATCCCGACGGCGAAGCCTGATCGCGCGGAGATTCCGCCTGTGCCCGATCTGACGGTCATGCTCAAGGACTACAAGGGAGACGCGGCTATCACGATGGGCGAAGCCTTCGATCCGTCGCCCGAAAATATCGAGGCGCGCACCCTGCGCAGCACGACGCCGGGCGGAATAAAGATGGCGCTCCTGCCTAAGAAGACTCGCGGCGCGACGGTCGTCGCCGTGCTGAATCTGCGCTTCGGCGACGAGAAGGGCCGCATGAACCGCGCCGTGGCGGCGCAGCTCGCGGGGCAGATGCTCATGCGCGGCACACAAAAGCAGACGCGCCAGCAGCTCAAGGACGAGTTTGATCGCCTCAAGGCGAGCGTCAACGTCACAGGCGGGCCAAGCGCGGCGCTCGTGACCGTAGAGACCGTGAGAGAGAATCTTGCGGGCGTGCTTCGGCTCGTCGCGGAGATTTTGCGCGAGCCGTCGTTCCCCGCACCAGAGTTCGAGCAGCTCAGGCAGGAACAGCTCGCGGCCATCGAACAGCAGCGCAGCGACCCGCAGGCCGTGGCGACCGTGACCTTGAATCGCCATCTCAATCCTTATCCGAAGGGCGACCCGCGCTACGTCATGACGCCGGACGAGCAGATCGAGGCGATCAGGGCGACGACGCTCGAAGAGGTGAAGAGATTTTACGCGGATTTCTACGGCGCGTCGTATGGCGAGCTGGCCGTGGTCGGCGACTTTGACGATAAAGAGATAGCGCGTCTAACGGGCGAGCTTCTCGGCGACTGGAAGAGTCCCGCTCCGTTCGAGCGGCTCGTAAACCTTTACAGGGACGTTCCCTCCGTCAACAAGTCGTTCGATACGCCGGACAAGGCCAACGCCTTCTTCACGACTGGGATGAATCTACAGTTGCGCGACGACGACCCCGACTACCCTGCGCTCGTTCTGGGCAACTACATCCTGGGCAATTCCGACAACTCGCGCCTGCGTATGCGTATCCGCGTCAAGGAGGGCTTGAGCTACGGCGTCGGCTCGCGCATCCTCGTCAGCTCTCTGGACAAGTCCGGTACGTTTACATCCTTCGCTATCTACGCGCCGCAGAACGTAGCCCGCGTCGAGGCGGCATACAAGGAAGAGGTCGCGCGCGTGCTTTCCGAAGGCTTCACGGCCGCAGAAGTAGAGGCGGCCAAGGCCGGCTATCTTCAATCGCAGCAGGTCAACCGCGCGCAGGATTCCGTCCTGGCGCGCACGCTCGCCTCGCGCCTCTACGTAGATAGAACGCTCGCCTGGGACGCCGCTTTCGAGAAGAGAATCGCCGCCCTCACACCCGAAGAGATCACGGCGGCCATGCGCCGCCACCTAGACCCGGCCCGCATCACCATCATCAAGGCCGGGGACTTTCAGAAAACCGCCGCGAAATAAAGTCTCCGACGACAGGGATGATTAATGGCAGAACCGCCCGTGAAGTCTCTTGATGACTTCGCGGGCGGTTTCGCTGCACGAGTTGTCCTGCCTTTGATTACTGAGGACTATTGCCCGACACTAAGAACACGTCCCAGGCCCAGCGCCCGGCCTGCGTCCCCTTCGCGTCCCTCACCTTCGCTCTGTAGCGGAACTCGTTTCCGTATTCGTCCACCCGCTTCGACTCCTTGTAATCAAGAGCGATACTGTCGATGCCCAGCTGTGGAAGGGTGCGTAGCTCGGCGGCCTCCGAGATGCCGTTGTGGTTCGTGTCCTGCCACAGTCGCAACGAGAAGAAGCCTATGTCTCTGATGCTGATTATACGGTCGCCATTGCCGCCCAGCTCCGCCTTATCAAGCTCGGCCAGCGCCAGGAAGCCATTAGGAGCGGTCGAAGGCGGTTGTGGTGAGAAATTGCCGAACAACTCCTGACCGTTATCAATGGTTCCATTATTGTTGCGGTCAAGAGCGAGCCATGCGTCGTCCGAGCCGGGAGTTGTCCAGGCCAATCTTTCGCTCGTGCCATCGGCGTCGAGGTCAAAGTTGACGCCGTGTGCGGAGTCTGTCAGATCAAAGCCATTACCCGATACATCTATGACAATCGGACTCGGAGGAGGGGGATTGCAGATAGATAGGCTTGTGCATCTACAAAGTCTGTAACAATAAACCTGGTTGGCATCGCAATCCCAAGGCTGTAGGCCGTCGGGCGGACAATCGCATTCTCCGTAGGCGTTCCTTATTTTAGGAAAAGGACAAGCGCAATCCAG
>DASQYE010000619.1:0-3930 GCA_035639355.1 Pyrinomonadaceae bacterium | reverse complement strand
CAACTTCCACTTCGACGCCTTCGGTGAACGCATCCTTCTCCTCGTCCTCCAACTCTCGCACGGGGCTTTCAGCGAGCGCCATCACCCCGTCCATCACGACCCCCCTGATCGCGATGTTGTGCTTTGTCGTCATCCCCTCTTGATAACCGTACACCCGAGCCTCATACGTCTTCCCCTTGATCACTACCTTGCGCTCTGTTCTCCCATGCCTGAACTCTCCCGTCACCGGGTCTATCTCGTCATATACCCTGACCAGATAATCCCCATAGCCGCTCACCACCTCCTCCACTTCTCTGCCTATCTCTCCTGGCAGCTTAGCCTTAAGGTGCGCAGGCACGGCCACTTCGACGGCGCTTTGCGGGTCTTCCCTGATCAGCTGTGCCATCAGCGCTCGGCGCTGCGTGGCCAACTCCTTACCCCTGACTTCTGAGGCCGAAGCCGTGCCGGAGAGCTTGAACTCTCCGAGCCATTGATTGAACTCCGTGATGAGTGGAGACTTAGCCAGTGGACTGCGCCTATCCCTGGATTGGATTTTAGTCGAAGCCGTATCATGCCCGGCATCGGTTTGGGCATCTGCCGAGGCATCGGCCTGCTGCTGATCCTGTTGTTGAGGGTTAGGTGCTGCGGCGTGTGTGCTTAGGGGATCAGGAGGCGATGAAGCCAGGGCGTGCAGCGGCAGTAGGTTGCAGCAGAGTGCGAGCAGCAGCGAGCAGGCGATTGCGTATCGTTTAGGATTAGAACGAGGAATTGAGGTCTTCATATTTCTCCCGGAAGAAAATTTACGGCAGCGCCAGGTTAACGTGTGAGATAGGGGGCGGCGGTCGATGTGCTGAGAAGCACCGGCTATGCTTGAATGTAGATGAATAAACCTGAGATCAGGAAGTTGCAAACCCTGGGGCCGTCCGGAAAGGAACGACCCAACGCAGACTCGATAAGATAAAGCTTTACTCCCCTAAAGTCAAGGAAAATCTCAAGATAACGCTTATCCGCGCGCAAATCTCGCAGCCCTAAAAAGCCCTTACTATTTGGGAGACCGCACGCCCCGCTTCTGGTGGGCGATGCGCCCCCGAGACCGCACGAGAGCGGATTATCAAGCCTTTTGGATAAGGCTCGCGCGAGCGCACCCGACCACCATCGGCTGCAAACTTATGTTAAAGGGCCGCCAAAATATGGCTCACTCTGAAGCCGACACCATCTACGCCGGTGCGGCGGCGGCGTTCCATTACGCGCCACAAACGAATGACGGCAGCCATCGCTGACTGCCGTCATTCGCCGATAAAAATAATCGGGGCGAGAGGATTTGAACCTCCGACCTCTCGGTCCCGAACCGAGCGCTCTACCAGGCTGAGCCACGCCCCGTCAATTGAAGGTCAGATTGTAGGTGAGCCTTCACCCGGTGTCAAACCTGAGCCACGCCCAGGTCTTATTCAACACCTGCGACCGGCTTAGCATCTGCGCTTTCGCCGCGCGAATGTTTGATGTGCCGCCAGACCCACCAGACGACAACGAGCACTCCGATAATACCGATCACGAAATCGAAGCGATGGAACCAGGTCTTGAGCGTATCATTCTTGTCCCACTGCTCGCCCAGCAATTGACCGACATACGCAAGCCCCAGACACCACGGAAGCGATCCAGCAAAAGTGTAGATCACGAACCGGGTGAGGTTCATGCGGGCCACGCCGGCCGGGAAAGCTATAAAAGTGCGGATGACGGGCAAAAGCCGGCTGGCGAAAACTATGATCTCGCCATAGCGCGAAAACCAGCGGTCGGCTAAATCCAGATCGTGACGCGAGATCAGGAGGTAGCGTCCGTATTTCTCGATCAACGGGCGACCGCCATACATGCCCACCCAGTAGGCGACCAGCGACCCGAGGACGCAGCCGACGGCCCCGGCCACACCCACCGCCCACAGATTGAAGCGGCCAGTGTAAACAAGGTAGCCCGCGAACGGCATGATGATTTCCGACGGCAGAGGAATGCAGGCCGATTCAATGGCCATCAAAAGGATGACCCCCGCGTAACCAAGCGCGGAAATCGTCGCGACGATAAAAGCTGAAAGAATCTCGATTATTCTGGCGACCAAGTTTTCGCTCCGCAAAAGCAGACGCTAGAGTCCAGCTAAAACCCGAAACCGCTCCCCTAGCCCCCGGCTTCCTATGTTTGTGATGACCAACCGTAATGCCCTATGAGCGGCACAAAGGCGCATGGCCCATGATCTTCGCGCGCATAGCCCTTCTCCGTTTTAATCACCCGCACGAGCCGCTGCGAGTCGCGCGACTCGCCTACGGGTATGACGAGACGGCCGCCCAAGGCTAACTGCGACATCAGAGGCTCGGGCACTTCGGGGCCGCCTGCGGCGACTAGTACGCCCGCGTACGGGGCGTGCGCGCTCCAACCGAGCGTGCCGTCAAAACATTTGACGGTCGCGTTGTAGATGCCCAGTTGGCGTATTCTTGCCTGGGCATCGCGCGCCAGGTCCGGGATGCGCTCGATGGCGTAGACCTGCGCGGCGAGTCGCGCGAGCACAGCCGTTTGATAGCCGGAGCCAGCGCCGATCTCAAGCACACGTTCGCCGTCGTCAAGCTCAAGCAATTCCGTCATGCGTGCGACGATGAAGGGCTGGGAGATGGTTTGATTGGCGGCGATGGGGAGAGCATGGTCGCCGTAGGCGCGGCTTTGCAAAGCCTCCGGCACGAAGAAGTGGCGCGGCACGGCGCGCATGGCCTCCAGCACGCGCGCGTCACGAATGCCGTAATGCTTGCTCAGGCGCTCGATCATGCGCTCGCGCGGGATGCGGTATTCCGCAGTCAATGAATTGGGCCGCAGCGGCGCGCTACTCAAAGCCTTCGTCTCCAATAAAAAAAGCTCGTAAATCGCCGATCACCAATCGTCAACAGATCAAAGCCATAGTCCATTCACGATTGACGAGCGCGCCGTTTACGATCAAACGCAATGCGCAACCTTACGCTTTGAGTCTCTAACTGTTTTGCAAGACCTGGTCGGCGCTGATGTAGTTCCAGGTATCTATGGCCGTCAGAGCGCGATGGTCCGTCATATCGCTTCTGAGCGGCGTGACGGAGATGAAGCCCTGCTCTATGGCGTGATAGTCCGTGCCGTCTTCGCTGTTGGAGCTGAAATACTCCTCGCCGATCCAGAAGTATGGTTTGCCGCGCGGGTCTATGTGCTCGCTGATGACGGGCCGCGCGTTCTTCAACCCTTGCCGCGTCACACGAACGCCTTTGATCGCGCCCGGCGGGATGTTGATATTGAGAAGCGTTCCTTCGGGCAGCCTTTCGATCAGAGACTTGCGGACGGCGGTGACGGCGAAGCGCGCGGCCTCCGTAAAATCGAAATTCTCTCGCGCTACCAGGCTGAAGGCCAAGCCCGGCACGCCCAAGATGGTGGCTTCGAGAGCGCCCGCGACCGTCCCCGAATAGGTCGCATCGTCGCCCAGGTTGCCGCCGTGATTAATACCGGAGACGCAGATGTCGGGCAGCTCTTCCGGGCCGAGGATTTTATTGAGCGCGAGCGTGACGCAATCGGTCGGAGTGCCGTCAACAGTCCAGTGACGCTCGTCTATGCGACGGATGCGGAGGGGACGAGCCAGCGTCAGGCTGTGCGATGCGCCGCTCATCTCGGACGCGGGCGCGACCGTGTAGACCTCTCCCACTTCGCGCAACGCCTCTTCTAATTTAACGAGGCCGTCCGAAAAGATGCCGTCATCATTGGTCAGCAGAATACGAGTCATCTCAAAAAACCGGAAAAGAGCGCGGACGCAATTGAACCCGACCTTTTTCGCCGATAGGGAGTTCTCTTACGGTCAGGGGTCGAATCCTGTCGGCAGGTCGGGCGCGCGATAACTAGGGCTTTTAGGGCACCTGATTCCGAAGTGTCAACGCGATTGTGAGGTCTGGAGCGACAACACTT
>DASQYE010000618.1:0-2871 GCA_035639355.1 Pyrinomonadaceae bacterium | reverse complement strand
ATGGCTATGTCTGGCGACTGCGTGCCGACGGCCGACAAAACGCTGCAAGTGTCGCAATCAAAGCCGTATTTGGCCCTGGTGTAACCGATCTCTCGAATCGTTTCACGTGCCACTTTTGAGAAATCCACGCGTGCCGTGGTGGTGATCTCGCCGGCGACGACGACCAGTCCGGTAGTGACCAGCGTCTCGCAGGCGACTCGCCCGGTGGCATCCTGCGCCAGCACAGCGTCCAGCACCGCATCCGAAATCTGGTCCGAGATCTTATCCGGATGGCCCTCCGTGACGGACTCGGAGGTGAATAGATAACTGCCTTCTGTACTCAAAAGCGCGCTCCTTCTTGATGCTTGCTTAGTAGCCCCTCATTGGTTCGGGCAAAAGACCGCGTAATGTAGCAGCCGCAAAAGTGGCTGTCAAGGCGCTGAGCCGTAATAGGAGGGCGCGACGATACATAATATATATTATCGGACGCAAGCGGTGGGCGCGGTGGATCAGGCCGTTCCTGCCAAAGTCATAGCAGGCCCCGTATCCGTGAGAATTTATCCCTCCCTCCTCCATCAGGCCAAAGCCGTTTTCTTATCTCCCCTTCAACTTGACTCTGACTTTTACATCCCCTAAAGTGCATCTGCCGAGAGTCCTAAAAACCAGTCTCTAATCGATGCCCGGAATGCCACTTAAAATAGAAGACCATACGAGCGGTAAGCTTCCAAGGCAAACCCAGGCCCATATAGAGGCTATCCTGCACAGCCTTCCAAAGGAGCACTTGCGCGGCATAGAGAGACTGCGCATGGTGGATCGCATAGCGGACCCACGCCTCAAGGCAGCCCTGAAGACCGGGACGGACCTTCCAGGACTGTATCATCCGCGCCAGGGCAAACAGGGGGCCTGGCTAGAGGTCGCCATCGAAACGATACTGCCCCGCTCCAAGCCTCTTCTGAAAAGGCTCATGCCGCGCCTATCCTTCAAGGGCAACCTTGCGGCCGTCGTCTTCTCGCTCGTAGGGCAACACTATTACCTGACCCTGCGCCATTCCATAAAGAGGGGCCAACTGGAGACGGCCGTCAGAACCTACACCGAAAAACAGTTACGCCGCTGGCAGCAACAGCAGCACTCTTTTCGCGCCAGACTCTTCAAGCCCTTGCAACCGACCCTGGAACGCTGGGGGCGCGCCCTACAAAAGCGGGCCGCCGCCGAAAAAAAGAGGAACCAGACGGCCGGTTCCTAATCTTATTACTCTTCCCCGAGCTGATTTTTAAAAGATTGCGCCTTAACCCACTTCGTTATCGGACGCGCGGAACTAACTCTCACGCTCCAAGCGCTCGAGCGCCGCGCGCAGCGCCGCCGCAACCTCCCCCTTCTCGACGCTTGCCCTTCTAAAGCGCAGTTCGAGCCTGAACTCCTTGCCCGGCGAGGCGTAGCGATAGGTGTAGGGTTTGGTCGCCGCCAAGCCCCTGACGCCCCTTTGCTGGCCCGCGCGCCTGGCCTGCCGCGCGTCGTCACGCGTCATGCCGCGCGACGTGATCTCCTCCGCCATGCGCAGCATCGCTTCCTCGTCCGGCTGCCGGACGATCTGCAATAAGAGCGATTTGGTGTTGATGTCGGCGCGCCGACATCGCTCCCTGATGGCCTCTGGCAGGGCCGCCACAGACAATGCCTCCGTGACCGTGCTGCGGCTCTTCCCCACCTTATGCGCCACCTGCTCGTGCGTATAACCGAACCGCTCGCAGAGCGCGCGCAGGCCGTCGGCCTCCTCCCAGGCCGTCAAATCCTTGCGCTGAAGGTTCTCTATCAACGCTATCTCGGCTACCGCGCGGTCGTCCACGTCCATCTCTATGCAGGGGACCTCGCGCAGCCCAGCCTCGCGCGCAGCCCTCCAACGCCGCTCGCCCGCGATTATCATCCAGCGGCCGCTAAGCCTGGACGGTTTTACGAGCAGAGGCTCCAGCACCCCCTTCTCCTTGATGGAGGAGGTCAACTCCGTCAAATCGCCTATCTCCACGCGCGGCTGCTCCGGATTGGGGTCCAATTTGTCCAGAGCGATCAGCCGACCCACAGGCGTCGGGCGATGCTGCGCCAACTCCTCCACGTAATGAGCGTCGTGGCGCATACTGAGCCCCGAAGGTAAACCTCTTTTAGACACGGCTGATCACCTCTTCACAAAGTTTGGCATACTCGCTTGCGCCCGAAGAGTGCGGGGCGAAGGTGAAAATAGATTCCTTATAGGCGGGCGACTCCTCCAGCCTGACGCTCTTCGTGATGACGGTTTCAAACAGTTTGGGGCCGAAAACACGCTGTATCTGCTCATAAATATCGCGCGCCAGCGTCGTCCTTTTATCATGCAGGGTGACCAGCACCCCTAAGACTTCCAGGTTAGGGTTGGGCCGCCCCTTTACCTTCTCAATCGTCTCCAGCAGATCATCCGTGCCTTCAAGCGCGAAATAAGAGGATTGAATCGGTATCAGCACGTGCGTCGCCGCCACAAGGGCGTTGACCGTTATCAGCCCTAAGGTCGGCGGCGTGTCTATGATTATCACCTCGTAGCGCGAGCGTAAGGGCTCCAGACGGTCCTTCAGACGAAAGGGGGCGTCGAAGTCCCCGACCAGCTTTGACTCCAGTTTCGCCAGGTTTATGCGCGCGGGGATAATGTCCAGGCCCTCGACGGTCGTGGCGTAGATGAGCGGGTCAACGCTTCCCTGCCCGTCCATCAAGAGTTCGTAGGCGGAGTGATCGACCCCCAGTGGGTCCAGAAAAGAGATGGAGCTGTTGCCCTGCGGGTCCAGGTCCAGGAGCAGCACCTTCTTGCCGCGCCTGGCAAAGGCCGCCGCCAGGTTGATGGCCGTGGTGGTCTTGCCCACCCCGCCCTTCTGATTTGCG
>DASQYE010000617.1:0-3232 GCA_035639355.1 Pyrinomonadaceae bacterium | reverse complement strand
ATCCCTACGGTCGCCCTGCGCTACTCCTGCACCTACGGCCCGCGCCAGTCCATCTTCAACCCGTACACGGGCGTGATCGCCATCTTCTGCACGCGCATCCTGAACAATCAGCCGCCCGTGCTCTACGAGGACGGCGAGCAGACGCGAGATTTCTCTTTCGTAGAGGACATCGCCCGCGCCAACCTGCTCGCCGCGACGACCGATGCGCTCGACGGGCTACCGGTCAACGTCGGAAGCAACCAGGCGACGACTATACGCCGCGTGGCCCAACTGATCTCTGAAGCGCTCGGGATAAACATCGCGCCGGTCGCGCAAGGCGAGTTTCGTCCGGGCGAGATGCGCCACCTGACCTCCGACACGACGCGCATACGCGCCGCCGGCTACGAGCCGCAGGTGGACTTGGAGACGGGCATCGGCCGTTACCTGGACTGGATTCGCGCGCAGTCGGACGTGCGCGATTATTTTGCAAGCGCCGAAACCGTCCTGCGTGATAAGGGGATCGTGCACAGGGTTGCCGCGCCCTCTCGCCAGTCGTGACGCTATTAGATCAAGATTAGATCAAGGATGGAAACCGCTGCCTACCCTGTCCGGGACCCAACATCGTCGCCGCCGTCGCCCGCTTCTGGCAGAGGACTGTGCGCGCTCGCCGTCATGATTAAGGCTCCGCGCGCGGGCGCGGTCAAGACGCGACTCGTTCCGCCGCTCACGCATGAGGAAGCCGCCGCCCTGAGCATCTGTTTCCTGCGCGACACGGCCGCGAATATAGGCTCTGTCGCCGCCGATAACGCGGCCGAAGGCGTCGCCGTATACACGCCCAGGAGGGCGGAGCGCGCCTTCGACGGGCTGCTCTGCGAGGGCTTCAGCCTCGTCGCCCAGCGCGGCGAATCTTTCGGAGACAGGCTCTTTCACGCCGCCGAGGATTTACTGGCGCTCGGTTATGAATCCCTGTGCCTGATAGATTCCGACAGCCCTACATTGCCACGCGAACTGCTGAAAGGGGCGGTCGAGGCGTTGGCCCGTGGGGGCGACCGCGTAGTGCTCGGCCCGTCGGACGACGGCGGCTATTACCTGATCGGCCTCAAGCGCGCGCACCGTCGCCTGTTCCGGGAAATAACCTGGAGCACCGACCGTGTGCTACTAGAGACAGTCGAGCGCGCCTCGGAGATAGGCTTGGAGGTCTCCATGCTGCCCCGCTGGTATGACGTGGACACGGCCGCGACGCTCTCTCGCCTTTGCGAAGAGCTGTTTACACCCGGCGGTAATCACGTCGCTCCCGACGGTCTCAAGGGATACGACGCGTCGCATACGCGAAGGTATCTGTCGCGCCTCATAGAGACGGGGGGACGCGAGCGCATCTGGCCCGTAGCGGGCGCAGGCGCAGGTGCGGGCCGATGAAGGGCTTGCGGCGCGCGCTGCTCAAGAGCGGAATGCTGAGCCGGACGAATATCCTGAGCCGGACGAATCTACTGCTCGTTCCGCTCGGCATAGCGCTCTACCTGATGTACGGGCGCGGGCTCGCGGCCAAGACCTCCTGGGACATATTCTGGTTCATACGGCTTGCGTTGGCCCAGGCGGCGCTCTATCTGGCGGCCGCATGGGTGGTGACGCGCGAGCGCGCCTCTTCGCGCTCGGCGCTCTTTATCGTCATCGCCTTCGCAGTCCTCTTCCGGCTCAGCATTCTCTACACGCCGCCCTATCTTTCCGACGACCTCTACCGCTATATCTGGGACGGCCGCGTGCAGGCCGCTGGGATCAATCCTTACAGGTACGTCCCGGCCGACGAACGGCTAAAGAGGCTGCGCGATGAAGCGATCTACCCTAAGATCAACCGACGCGATTTCGCGCGTACGATCTATCCGCCGCTGGCCCAGGCCGTCTTCTACGGAACGACGCGCGTGAGCGAGTCCGTGACCTGGATGAAGGCGACGATGATCGGGTTCGAGGCTTTGACGCTCCTGGCCCTCTTGGGCCTGCTCTACTCTCTGGGGCTGCCGCTTCAACGCGTCCTGATCTACGCCTGGCATCCGTTGATCGTTTGGGAGATAGCGGGCAGCGGCCATCTGGACGCCATCGCCATAGCTTTCGTGTGCATCGCGCTGCTGGCGCGAAGTCGTAACCGCGAGGCGGCCGTAGGGGTCGCGCTCGGCTGCGCCGTGCTGGTAAAACTGATTCCACTAGCTCTTTTCCCTGCGCTCTACAAGCGTTGGGGCTGGAAGATGCCTACGGCTTTCGCTCTCACGATCGCGGTCGCGTACCTGCCCTTTTTGAGCGTCGGCTGGCGGGGCGTGCTCGGCTACCTGCCCGGATATGCGGAGGAAGAGGGAATTCACAGCGGCGGCAGATTTTTTCTGCTCGCGGTTGTGCGCCGACTGTTCGGCGAGACGAACGTGCCGAGCGCCGCCTACATGATCTTCGCCGGGCTGGTTCTGTCTGCGCTCGCCCTCTGGTGTTTGTTCAGGCGGGAGGAAGCGAGCGGCGGCTACCTGAGGCGCGCTCTCGTCCTGGCCTCCGTTTTCACTATCCTGCTCTCGCCGCGCTATGAGTGGTACTTCGCATGGCTCGTACCCTTTCTCTGCTTCGTGCCGTTCGCGCCCCTTTTCGCTTTGACGGCGAGCGCGTCCGTGCTTTACCTGTTCTGGTTCGGAGAGAAACCCGACCAATCTCTGATCGTCAACGCTTTCCTTTATCTTCCGTTTGCGCTCCTGTCGTTGCTGGCCCTCGGGCGCGCCGGGGCTGCGAAGATACGAACGGAGCCGGCGGGCATCCGTCCTCCCGCTTGAAGAACCGATATGAAAGCTACATCGAGTGAGGTCGCTCCCTCGCCGTCCAGTCGCATCTCGGTCGTCATACCGGCGCTCAACGAGGAAGCGTGCATAGCGGAAGTCGTCCGAGCCATTCCGAGCGAGATCGCAGGGGAAGTGATCGTGGTCGATAACGGCAGCGAAGACCGAACGGCCGAGCGAGCTGGCGCAGCGGGCGCTCGCGTCACGCCGGAGCCGCGCAGAGGATACGGGCGCGCGTGCCGGGCGGGCGTGCGCGCCCTCGCCCCAACCTGCGAGATAGTGGTTTTTCTGGACGGCGACGGCAGCGATTGCCCCGAGTTGATGGGAAGGCTCGTCGGGCCAATCATCGACGGGACGCACGATTTCGTTATCGGCTCGCGCACGAGGGGCAGGCGCGAGCCCGGCAGCATGAACTTTCAACAACTCTTCGCCGGGCGCGTCGCGGGCCT
>DASQYE010000616.1:0-4391 GCA_035639355.1 Pyrinomonadaceae bacterium | reverse complement strand
CTCGGCGAAGAGCGCGTCATCGTCTCGCCCATCGCAGGAACGACGCGCGATGCTGTCGATACGGTGCTCGAAGTCGGCGGGCAACCGTTTCGCCTGATCGACACGGCAGGGATACGCCGCAAGGGTAAGACCGAAGAGATGGCCGAAAAAATGTCCGTGTTGATGGCGCGACGCAGCCTGGAACGCGCCGATGTCGCCATCGTCGTCATAGATGCCGCCGACGGAGTAGCCGCGCTGGACGCCAACATCGCCGGCTACGCGCACGAGGCCGGCTGCTCGATTATCATCGCCGTTAATAAGTGGGACGCCGTTCCGAATAAAGAGACGGGGACGCCTGCGGCCTTCGAGCGAGCTTTGCGCGACAAGATGAAATTTCTGGACTGGGCCCCGGTCATCACCATCTCGGCGCTGACGGGGCAGCGCGTCGAGCGGCTTCTGCCGATTGTGCTGCGCGCCAACGAGGCACGCAATCGCCGCATCCCCACCTCTCAGCTCAACGATTTCTTCGAGCGAGCGGTGGCCCAGCCGCGCGGCGGCGGTGCGCCTGCGCCCGTCAAGGGAGGCGTCTCGCGCCTTCACATTCAATATATGACGCAGGTCGGCGTGCGCCCGCCCACCTTCGTCGTCTTTACGGCCGGAGGCCGCCCCGGCCTGCATTTCTCTTACGAGCGCTATCTACAGAACCGTCTCCGCGAAGAGTTTGATTTCTTCGCCACGCCCCTGCGCATAGTCGAGCGTCACCGGCGGAAAAGCAGATGATAAAAAGCAGATGCCGGATACCAGGTGTCAGGTGTTAGTCAAAGCCAAAACTAATATTCAGCATCCGACATCTCGTTTTGATTATGGGGAAAGAGTTTCGAGAGCTGTTCGAGAGCATGAGCGACCCGGCCATCGTCATAGACGACAGGGAAGAGCATGTGCACGCCTGCAACGACGCCTTTACGGCGCTCGTCATGCGCTCGTTCCCGTCGCTCAAGTGGCGCGACATCTCCTCTTCGCTGACCTTCGAGAGAAATCGCGCCGAATCCGGCACAGAGGACAGGGCCGAGCGCGGGCGCGCCACAGTTTTCGTTAATGGAGAGTATCCGCTGCATATAGCGGTCGAGTGTATAGCCTGCCACTGGGAAGAAAGGGCCGCGACGCTCTGTATCGTCAGGGGCGTGGACAGCGATTCGCGGGCGCACGCGGACGACGAGGGCGAGGTGACGAGCGACGAGGCGAGCGCGCTGTTCGAGTACCTGCGCGAGGCGACCGAACAGCTGGAGGTGGTCAATCGCGTGGTCGCCGCCGTCAATTCCAGCCGCACTATAGATCAGGTGTTCACGCTCGCGAGCGGACAGATGCGCGCGCTGATTCCGTTCGACCGCGCCTCTATTGCCCTCATAGACCCGGACGGCGAGCACCTCTCCGTCTTCGCGCTCTCGGGCGAATACGCCGAGCCGCTTTCGGTCGGCGCGCGCGCACGCATCAAGGGCTCCGTCACAGAGCTTGCGCTTGAAAAGCGCGAGATGGTCGTCATCCCGGAACTCGCCGCCGAGAAGCGTTTCAATGTTTATGACGATCTGGAGAGCGAGGGTTTTCGCTCAGCCGTCTGTGTCCCACTGTTCTCGGACAAGGGGCCCATAGGCAGCCTCAACCTGACGAGCCGCAGGCCCGCTGCCTACGCTCGCAAACACTTGCTGGCGCTCGAACGGCTCGCGCCGCCTCTCGCCATCGCCATCGAAAAGGTGCTGCTTTTGGAGCAGGCCGAGCGGCGCTCAAGAGAGATGGAAGCATCTGCCAGGCGCGAAGAGCTGGCCGGACGCATCGGCCGCCAGCTGTCAAGCTCGCTCGATGCTTCGTCCGTCTTGCAGGAGACGGTTGACGTGCTAGGCCGCACGCTCGGCGCTGACCGCTGTCACGTCACATGGTTCGACGAGCGCGCCGAATATGCGTTGGTCGGCTACGAATACCTGGCCACCCCGCCGGTCGCCTCCATGCGCGGGCATCGCATCCCCCTACGATCGAGCAAGTATGCGCGGCGCGTGCTCATCTCGGACGCGCCCGTCGCCGTGGAGGATATAGGGGGGCTCGCCCCGGACGACCTGGTGCGTTTGTATGAACGCCTGGGCGTGCGCGCCGTGCTGGCCGCGCCCATCATCATGGGCGGAGCGCCCGAGGGCCTGCTTGAGCTGCACGATTGCACGGGCGCGCGTCGCTGGACGGATGATGACACGAAGCTGCTCGGCATGGTCGCCCGTGAGGTCTCGCTGGCGCTGACGAACGCGCGACTCTACGAGGCGAGCCGCCGGCGCAGCGAAGAGCTAGAAGGGCTTTATAAGATTTCGCGCGCCTTCTCTACGCTGACCGACATCTCGGAGATATACGGGCGGCTGACGCGCGCCATCGCCCAGCTCGTCGGTGGCGAGCGTTGCCTGATCGCCACCTATGATCGCCGCCGCAACTCTGTGCGCGCCGAAGCGCCGGGCTATAACACGCTGCCGGAGCTGATCGAAGAGTTTCGATTCACGCTCGACCAGGACGGCGCTAGCTCCTACATCTATCGCACGGGCGAATCCTTCTACTCGAACGACCCCGCGAGCGACCTGCGACTTAATCAAGCCCTCGTCGCGCGCTACGGCGTACGCTCCGTGCTCTGCGTGCCGATGCGTATCAAGCGCGAGCTGATAGGCTTTATATATGTCGCCAACCGTCCCGGCGGATTCCGCGTGCGCGACGTGCAATTGCTGGAAATATTCGGCGCGCAGGCGGCCGAAACCATCGCCAACGCCCGCCTGTTCGCCACCATTCAGGCCCAGGCCGAACGAGAGGCCGTCGTCAATCGACTCGTGCTCTCGCTTCAGCAGACGAGCGAGGCCAAGCGCGGCGTGGATGTAGTGGTCGAGCGCGTCGGCGAGCTTCTGGAGCTGGATCGCTGCATAGTGATGCTGTTTGGCGAGGACGAGCGCGCGGATTTTCTGGGCGAATGGTGCGCCCCTGGCGTCCAACCGATCAGCGAAGACCCAGAGATACAGGAGCGCTCGCCCGTCGCCCACTGGATAAGGATTCACCGCCAGCCGCTCGTCATCCCCGATGTCAAGACGCATAGCCTCTCCGAAGGCATAGAAGATTTGAACGAGCGCATGAACCTGTGCAGCCTGGCGGTCGTCCCCATCATGCACCAGGGGCGCGTCATCGGTTCGCTCAGCGCGCACCAGACGGCGAAGCGGCGCGCGTGGGCCCAGGACGATGTTGAGCTGCTGATGGCCGTCGCCACGCAGGTCGGCTCGACGCTCGAAAATGCGCGACTGATCTCGGAGCTGCGCGAGGCCAATCGTCTCAAGGACGAGTTTCTGGCGACGCTCTCGCACGAGCTGCGGACGCCCCTGACGGCCATCAAGGGATGGGTGGAGCTGTTGAGCGAGAGCGAGATGCTCCTCCTCGACGAAGAATTGGCCGAAGGGCTCGGCGTGATCCGGGCCTCTACGACTTCGCTCTCGCAACTGATCTCGGATCTGCTCGATCTGTCGCGCATACAGCGAAAGGGTCTGCGGCTTGAACGCCAGCCCAGCGACATCAACAAGGCGGTGCTCGAAGCCGTGGGGGCGGTGCGCCAGGCGGCCGTCGCGCGCCGGCAGGAGCTGCGCCTTGAGCTGAAAGAGGATTTACCGCTCGCTTACCTGGACGCGCACCGCGTACAGCAAATCCTCTGGAACCTGCTCTCGAACGCCATCAAGTTCACGCCCGAGGGCGGACGCATAACCGTGCGCTCGCGGCTCATAGCGCCCGACGGTATCTTGATAGACGACGATGGTGACGCCGAGAATGAACCCGCGCGCTGGGTCGTCGTCGAGGTCGAAGACACGGGCGAGGGCATCACGCCGGATTTTCTTCCCTTCGTCTGGGATCGCTTTCGCCAGGCGGACGGCTCCTCCACGCGGCGTCACGGCGGCCTGGGCATAGGGCTCGCGCTCGTCAAGGAGCTGGTCGAAGCCCACGGCGGGCACGTCGAAGCCAAAAGCGACGGCGGCGGAACCGTTTTCACCGTCCGGCTGCCCCTGGAAAATCTTTCTGCCAGCATCGATGAGCCCCGGACAGGGACGAGCCGTCAAGATGAGCATGATGAGCGAGCGCGCCATTAAGTGGCAAAGGAGCGCCCAGGAGGGCGAGGCGCGCGCCGGAGTTATAGAGACGCGGCGCGGCCCCGTTCAGACGCCGGTCTTCATGCCGGTCGGCACACTCGGCACGGTCAAGGGCACGCGTTTCGAGGCGCTGGAAGCGGAAGAGCTGGACGCCCGCATAATTCTCGCAAACACCTATCATCTATGGCTGCGTCCGGGCGCTGAGATCATACGCGCTTGCGGCGGACTCCATAAGTTCATAGGGTGGAAGCGCGCGCTGCTGACCGATTC
>DASQYE010000615.1:0-3965 GCA_035639355.1 Pyrinomonadaceae bacterium | reverse complement strand
GTAGTAGTAGCGTCGGCGGTCGGCTTCAGCAGGCCCAGGGCGACGGCCGCGCGACGCACGAGCCACCAGGGGCCGACCAGCAGGTAAACGGGGTTGCGAAAGAAAGCGGGCTGGTTCCCCTCAATCGCGTGGCCCGCGAACTGCAATATCCAGCCGACGACGAAGAGCCCGAGCGCCCACCGCCAGTTGAAGAAGAAGAGAGGCAGCGAGATGACGATCATCGGTATCCCTATGCTGTGCGCCAGGCGATTCAAGGGATGCTGGTGCTTCTCCTTGTAGCTATCGACGAAAGATGCAGGCATATTCACCTCCGAAAGCAGGGATGAGGGCCGCAGGGCGGAGGGATGAAAGGAATGCTTCAACTTCCTTGAATACTTTCTTATTCATCCTTCATCCCTGCCTTTCCAAACGTCTATGAAAATCTCCATCGCGCCGCCGCAGACCATTCCCTCTTCGCTCGCCTCGTCGGCCGTCAGTTGGAAACGGTGAAGGCGCGGCGCGCCCGTGCGCATCGCTTCGCGGGCTTCGGCCCACACCTCCGCTTCGATGCAGCCGCCGCCGACCGTGCCCGAAACCTCTCCGTTCTCCATGAAGAGCATCTTCGCGCCGCGCTGCTGCGGCGTAGAGCCGCGCGTGTGCGCCACGGTCGCCACGACAACGCGCTCGCCGCGCCGCGTGGCCTCGCCGATCAAACGATAAAGCTCGCCCTGCGCAATCGTCGTCATAATTTTAGAGACGGTCGGCGCGCGTCGCCCGCCGGCGCTGCGGCTTTGACCTTTGGTGGCGATCGGATTTCAACACTCAACTATCTTCCCCGTCCGTGAGCTAAAACCAGATCAGCGTGGTGTGCCCGACGGCGAAGTGCTCGGCGGAGGGGGTGCAGGCTGCGGGACTTCGGTATTGGATGTCCCTTCGATGTTGTTATTGTCGCCGCCAGCGCCTGCCTGCGTCGCGGCCCCCTGGGTTTCGTCAAGCCGCTGGCGTATACGGTCGGACTCGGCATCGGCCGTGGCGATGGCCGACTCCAAGCGCGTGCGGCTCTGGGCCATCAGTTCCAGCTGTGAGCGGACTCTGGTCAACTCGTTCTGAAGCTGGCGTCGTCGCGCTTCGCGCGCCTCCTCCGGGTGCACGGAGCCCGTGTTGGCCGTCGTGCGCTCGATATTCTCCGGCTTCAGCTCGAAGTCAAGCTGGTCGGCGCGGCCCTGCAAGTCCGCTTCCTTCATCTGCACATCGCGCAGCTGAGCGCGCAACCCCTCGGCCCGCTGCTCGGCGCGCGAAAGCCTCTCAAGATCAACCAGCGTTCGCTGTTGCTCCTCCATCCGGGTGAGCTTTTCAGTCAGAGTCGTGACCTGCGCCGATAGCCTGTTCATACGGCCGCGCATGGTGTCGTGCTCGGCCTCCAAAGAGCCGGAGCCCGAGCGTGACCGATTAGTCGTCCTCGCGCCCGAACCGCTGCCGGTGTCGGCGGCGCTCGCGTCTCTAGCCTGATCGTCGGCGGTGCTGATGATCGCTGGCTCGTCCGTGGTCGTCGTAGTAGTCGTCGTCGTGGTAGCAGCAGCAGGCGGCGCGCTCGTTCTTCGCGTGACGACAGGATTGGTCACGCGGCGCGACCGTTTGTTCCGGCGCTGCGCATTCGCCTCCACGAAACAGAGGCTGACGACGACGACGAAGAGTAGAACAGCCGGCACAAACAACCGTTGAATAATTGAACGACCACGCATTACCAACCTCCGATCTGGTACGGCAAAGATTTACTATAAACTTGAAGACCCGCTTCCGAGCAGAGCAGCGCGGGGCAAAGCGGCCCCCGCAAGCTTTTACACGCCGCCCGGCGCTTCTTAGTTCCAACGCATATTTTACGCCGTTAGCCGTGCGAGGAGAAACCGTCGAAGAGCCTTCTCACGCGAGAGAGAGCCGCCGAAGGTCATTCGGCCCTGTGGGCGGTCGCTCCCGCGCGCGGGCGTGAACGCGGCAGAGAGAGAGCGCCAGGGGCGCTATATTAACGTCGCGTCCGGCGACCGGCTCGCAAAAAAAGCGTCTCTCACCCGGCCTGAATCTTGAAGCTGATGTCCATCGCACGCGCCGAATGCGTGAGCGCGCCAATGCTGATTAGATCGACGCCCGCCTCCGCGTAGGCCCGCACGGTTTCCAGCGTGATGCCGCCCGACGATTCCAGCGTCACCTTGGGATCAAGCTCGCGCGCCAGGGTGACCATACGCGCCGTCTCTTCCGGCGACAGGTTATCGAGCAGGATGATGTCAGCCCCCTCCTGGAGCGCCTCACGCAGCTCGCGCTCGGCCGAGACTTCTACCTCTATCTTGTGCAGATGGCCTACCTTCGCGCGCGCCTGGCCGACGGCCGCTCCGACGCCGCCGGCGAGCGCGATGTGATTGTCCTTGATGAGCACGCCGTCGTCGAGCCCGAAGCGATGGTTGCGCCCGCCGCCCGAAAGCACAGCGTACTTTTCCAACATCCGCAGGCCCGGAGTTGTCTTTCGCGTATCGACGATCTGCGCCCCCGTGCCTTCGACGGCGCGCACATACTTGCGCGTCAGCGTGGCGATGCCAGAGAGGCGCTGCATCAGGTTGAGCGCAAGGCGCTCGCCCGCCAGCAGCACGTCTGCAAAGCCGCTGGTGCGCGCTATCACCTTGCCGGATTCCACCTCGTCGCCGTCGCTGGCAAAGGCTTCGATCTGCTGCTGCGCGTCAAGGGTAGAGAAGACCGCCTCGGCCGCTTCGAGCCCGGCGACGACCATCGGTTCCTTGGCGAGAAAGCGTCCGCGGGCGCGGGTGTTTCGCGCGACGGTCGATTGCGTAGTGATGTCGCCGCGCCCCAGGTCTTCGCTGAGGAACGCGCCGATCTGGCTGAAGAGCGCGCCTTCGTCGAGCCAGTTCATTTGAGCGCCTCCATCATCTGTTGCAGGGCCGCCGCGCGCTGCGCTATGTCATCCAAGCGATCACGCACCTCTTTGACCTTTTCGGCGGGCGCGCGCTCTGCGAACTGCGGATTGGCAAGCTGCGCTTCGAGCTTCGCAGCCTCCTTCTGCAACTTATCGCGCTCGCGCCCCAATCGATCACGCTCCTGCGCGAAATCTATCAGACCTTCGAGCGGCACGGCGATCTCCACGCCATCGCTGAGCACCGCTCGCGCAGAAGCGCGAGGCACTTGTGACAAAGAATTTACCCTTCTGAATCCACTGGCGCGCGTGAGTCGTATGATCCGACCAGTATTTGTATCGGAGAAAAACAGGTCGTTCAATCTCTCATCAGTGTAGACGAGCATGATCTCGATGGCCTGGCTCGGCTTGACGTTCAATTCTGAGCGAATGTTGCGCACGCGCGAGACCAGTTCGATGATCGCCTGCATCTCCCACTCTGCGCGCTCGTCTATCAGCTCCTCGCGCCCTTCCGGGTAAGAGGTGAGCATGACGGTGGGCCCGGCCCCGCTATAGGCTTCGTGCAGCAAGCCGGGCCCCGCGCCGGGCAGGCGTTGCCACAGCTCTTCCGTAATGTAGGGCATGAAGGGGTGAAGCAGCCGGAGCGCCTGTTCGAGCACAGTCACGAGGCGGCTGCGCGCCGCGTCGCGTTCGGGCGACACGTCGGGGGCCGTCACGTCCGCCTTGCTCAGCTCTATGTACCAGTCGCAGAAATCGTCCCAGAAGAAATGGTATAGAGTCTGTACGGCGGCATAGAAATCGTAGGCGTCGAGCGAACGGTTGACGCTTCGCGCAGCCTGGTTGAGCCGCGAGACTATCCAGCGATCATGCAGCGCCCACTCGGCGCTATCACCCTCGAAGCCACGCCCGACCGCTGCGCCCTCCGAGTTCAATAGGGAGAAGCGCGCCGCGTTCCAGATTTTGTTGGCGAAGTTGCGATAGGATTCTACCTGGTTCTCATTCCAGCGCGTGTCTGTGCTGCCGATTGAGGCCAGCGCCAGGCGGGTCGCGTCCACGCCGTAGTGATCGA
>DASQYE010000614.1:0-6087 GCA_035639355.1 Pyrinomonadaceae bacterium | reverse complement strand
GTGACCGAAGGAAGAAGGCCCGAAGAGTTTGACCTCGCGGTGCTGGAGATGGGCATGTCTTCGCCGACGCACGAGATCGCGCGACTGTGCCAGATTACGCCGCCGGACATAGGCGTCGAGCTGCTGGTCGCGCCCGTGCATCTGGAATACCTGGGCACGATCGAGGCCATCGCCAGGGCGAAGGCGGAGCTTATAGAAGGGCTCAAGCCTGAGGGCACGGCCGTCCTGAACGCGGACGACGAGCGCGTGATGGCGATGCGCTCCTTGCACGAGGGGCGCTCGCTCACTTTCGGTATCGAGAACAGCGCCGATGTCATGGCGACCGAGATCGAGACCGCGCAGCTCGGCCGCAGCCGCTTTCTCTTGCGCACGCCCCTGGGCCAGGCCGAGGCCATGCTGCCTATGCCCGGACGCCATAACTTGATGAACGCGCTCGCGGCCGCAGCCGTCGCCACCTGTTTTGAGATGGGCGCGGAAGAGATTGCGCGCTCTCTTCGGACGGTCGTCTCGCCTCACATGCGCGGCGAGGTGCTGGATTTCGCGGCCGGGTTCACTGTCGTGGACGACTCGTACAACTCTAACCCGCGCTCTCTGTCCCAGATGGTGCGCACGGTGGCGGAGGCGGGCGCAAGCGCCTTGCGCCGCATAGTTGTCGCAGGCGAGATGCTTGAGCTTGGGCCCGAGGGCGCGCGTATGCACAGGGAAGCGGGGCGCGAGATGGCGCAGGCAGGGATCGACGTGGTGTGGGGCGTGCGCGAGCTGGCCCGAGAGATCGTCTCGGGCGCGCGCCAGGCGGGCTTGGGCGTCGAGGCGACGCGGTTTTTCGAGTCGGCCGACGAGGCCGGGGCCGCTTTGATTGAAGAAGTGCGCTCCGGGGACCTGGTCTTAATCAAGGGGTCGCGCGGCGTGAGAACGGATAAGGTGGTCGCCATGTTGCGTGATCGTTTTCCGCTCCTGGGCGGCGACGAGCGGATAGGGGATGACGAGCGATGAATGAGGAAGTGAAGACGCTTTATTTTCATTCCGCATTCATCCCTCATAGTTTGGTTGAAGCGCTGAAGGCATGATCTATTACATCTTCTACGAGCTGCTCTTCAACCGTCTCAAGGACGGTGAGTCGTATCTCGTCAAGGCGCTCAACGTTTTCCAGTACGTCACGTTCCGCACGGCCTATGCTTCGATCACGGCGCTGCTGATCTCGCTGGTGTTCGGCGGCAAGGTCATACAGGCGCTCAAGAATTGGAACGTAGGGCAGCAGATTCGCGAGGAAGGGCCGCAGGCGCACATGGCCAAGCGCGGCACTCCGACGATGGGCGGCGTGCTCATCATCGCTTCCGTCATCATCTCGACTCTACTGTGGGCCCGCCTCTCAAGCCTTCACGTCTGGATCGTGATGATCGCGACGGTGCTCTTCGGAGCGATAGGTTTTTTCGACGATTACGCCAAGATGGCGAAGCAGCGCAGCCTGGGCCTGACCGGCAAGCAGAAGATCGCGGCGCAGCTGGCTATCGCCATAGGAGTCTGGGCGGCGCTCTACTTCTCGGCGAAGTACCCCTGGAACGTCAACATACCGTTCTTCAAGCTCACGTCGGAACCGGCAGGCGTCAGCTACATAGGCCCTTGGCTCTACATAGTCTTTATCATCATCGTCCTTTTGGGCTCGTCCAATGCCGTGAACCTGACGGACGGCCTCGACGGGCTGGCGATCAGCGTGACGTTCATCGCCATGACGGCGCTGACCGGGCTCACGTACGTCATCGGCGACCAGCGCTTCGCGGGCTACCTGGGGCTCAGGCACATCCCCGAGGTGGGGGAGTTGACGGTCTTCTGCGGCGCGATGGCGGGCGCTTCCTTAGGGTTTCTGTGGTACAACGCGCCGCCCGCAGAAGTCTTCATGGGCGATGTCGGAAGCCTCGCCATCGGCGGGGCCATAGGGACTATAGGCATACTGACCAAGCAGGAGTTCGTGCTGCTGATGGTCGGCGGCGTGTTCGTCATCGAAGCCCTGTCGGTGATGATACAGGTCGCTTCATTCAAGATGACCGGGCGGCGCATTTTCAAGATGTCGCCGCTGCATCATCACTTCGAGCTACAGGGCTGGCGCGAATCAAAGGTCGTCTTTCGCTTCCTGATTCTGGCCATACTGTTTGCGCTGCTGAGCCTTTCGACTTTGAAACTGCGTTGAGTTGCTGATCGGCAAGGGCCATCTTGCGTGGGGACGGCCGACTCGAAAAAGTGATTGTGGAAGTTAAGGGTGTAAAAGTTCTGGTCATCGGCGCGGCGCGCAGCGGCGTGGCCTGCGCGCGCTTTCTGGCGGAGCGCGGCGCTACAGTCGCGCTCAACGACCGCAAGCCGCTCGAAGAGTGGAGTGAGCAGGCGCTCGCGCTCAAAGATGTGGGGGTCGGCTGCTTGCCTGGCGATGTGCCCATGTGGCTGCTCGATCAGGTCGAGCTGGTCGTTATCAGTCCGGGAGTGCCGTCGAAGATCATTCCGGCCCGCTACGCAGAGCGCGCCGGGGCCGAAGTGATAGGGGAAGTCGAGCTGGCCGCGCGTTATATGCGCGGGCGCATGGTCGCCATCACGGGCACGAACGGCAAGACGACGACGACGACGCTCACCGGAGAGTTGTTAAGGGACGCGGGCCTGCACGTTCAGGTCGGCGGCAACATCGGCACGCCGCTCATCTCCATGGTCGATTCGTCGCGCGAGGACGGGTGGACGGTCGCGGAGCTTTCAAGCTTTCAGCTTGAGACGATCGTCGATTTTCATCCGCAGGTCGCGCTCGTCTTGAACGTGACGCCGAACCACATGGATCGCTACGAGAGCCTGACGGATTACGCGGCCGCCAAGCACCGCATCTTTCGCAACCAGGTGGCGGGCGATGTCGCAATCTTGAACGCCGATGACGAGATAGTCGCCTCTTGGGCCGGCGGCTTGCGCGCGCACGTCACGCTCTTTAGCGTGCGGCGCGAGTTGGACGAGGGACTGTTCCTGCGCAATGGTGCCGAGCTTGTCTCGCGCACACGAGGGGGCGAGCGCGTCTTAGCCTTGCGCGACGAGATAGCTTTACGCGGGCTCCATAACGTGGAGAACGTGCTGGCGGCGCTTGCTGCGGGCCTGGCCTGCGGCGCTTCGCCGGATTCTATGCGCGAGACGATCCGGCGCTTTCGGCCCGTAGAGCACCGGCTTGAGCAGGTCGCGGAGATCGCGGGGGTGCGCTTCTACAACGACTCGAAGGCGACCAGCGTCGATGCGACCTTGAAGGCGCTCGAAGCCTTTAAGGACGAGCCGGGCAGGATCGTCCTCATTCTCGGCGGGCGCGGCAAGCAAGCGCCTTATGCTCCGCTCGCTCCGCTCCTGAGGGAGAAGGCGCGCCGCCTCGTCCTGATCGGCGAGGATGCCGCGACGATAGAGACAGAGCTACGGGGCGTCGTGGAGAGCGAGCGCGCAAACGACATGGCGGACGCGGTGAGGCGCGCATACCGCGCGGCGCACGAGGGCGACACGGTGCTACTTGCTCCGGCCTGCGCCAGCTTCGATATGTTCAGATCGTTCGAGCATCGCGGGCAGGTTTTCAAAGATGCAGTTGCACAGATGAAGGAGAGCGCAATAAGTCACACGTCACAGGCGATGAGTTAAGGGCTTTTGCTCCCGGCTCGTCACTTGTCACTCGTCGCTGTTTTCTTATGGCTCGAAAGCTACAGGCTGATAAATGGTTATTCGCGGCGACCGCCGGGCTGGCGCTGTTCGGCATCGTCATGGTCTACAGCGCGTCGGCCGTGCTGGCCGCGCAGGAGAACAACAACCAGTATTACTACGTCTTGAAGCAGGGCGTGTGGACGTTCATAGGGTTTGCGGCGATGCTCGCGGCTATGAATTTCGATTACCAGCGATTGCGAAACCGTTCGATCATTTACGGGCTGCTCGCTTTGATGATCCTGATGCTCCTGGCCGTCTTTGCTTTCCCGCGCATCAACGGCGCGCACCGCTGGATCAGGTTCGCAGGCTTCTCCCTACAGCCGTCTGAGGTCTCTAAGCTCGCGTTGACCATCTTTCTGGCCTACTTCTTTGAGAAGCGCGCGGGCGAGGAGGGCTCTTTCTGGAAAACGTTCGTGCCCTCGATAGCGGTCACGGGCCTCCTGGCGCTGCTCGTAGTCGCCGAGCCCGATCTGGGGACGGCCTTGATGCTGCTGGTCGTCTTCGCCGTTATCTCTTATACGGCGGGCGCGCGGCTGCTGCACCTGGGAATGGCTGCGGCCCCGGCGCTTTTGGGCCTGATAGGGCTGCTCGTGTTCGTTCCTTTCAGGATGCGCCGGATGGTGATGTTTTTGAACCCGTGGGCCGACGCACAGGGCAGCGGTTTCCAGGTTGTCCAATCCCTGATCGCCATCGGCTCGGGCGGGCTCGACGGGTTGGGCTTCGCTCAGGGCAGGCAGAAGATGTTCTTTCTACCGTTCGCGCATTCCGACTTCATCTTCGCCGTGGTGGGCGAAGAGCTTGGACTGTTCGGCGCGCTGATGGTCGTCGCCGTCTTCGGACTCTTCCTCTGGCGAGGCTTGCGCGCGGCGCTGCTTGCGCCCGACCGTTTCGGCATGCTGCTCGGCCTCGGCGTTGTCGCGGGGATAGTCACACAGGCTCTTTTTAATATCAGCGTCGTGTTGTCGCTCGTCCCTACAAAGGGGATTCCGCTGCCGTTCATCTCCTACGGCGGCTCGTCGCTCGTCCCGACCCTGGTCGGCGTCGGCATCCTTCTGAACATCTCGCAGTACGCGGGAGCCACGAGCAGTAGCAGCAGTGGTCTGATGGGGATTGAGCGACCGGCGGAGCAGCAGCAGCAGCAGCAGCGGCCCCTTCGCGCGGCGTCTGCGAAGGCAGCACCAAGGTCTTCGGCCGTGGCTTGGCAGCCGGAGGCGCGGAGCTGAACGTGATGCGCGTGCTGGTTGCCGCAGGCGGTACGGGCGGGCACATCTATCCGGGCGTCGCCGTGGCGAAAGAGGTGATGCGACGCGACCCGCGCTCAGTCGTCAGGTTCGTAGGGACGGCGCGCGGGCTTGAGACGCGGCTCGTGCCGCAGGCCGGTTTTGAGCTTTCGCTCATTGAAAGCGCGGGACTGAAGAACGTAGGCGCAGCGGCGCGCGTGCGCGGGCTTCTGCTCCTGCCGAAAAGCTTCGCGGCGGCTCGACGCCTTATACGCGAGTTTCGTCCAGACGTAGTGATCGGCGCGGGCGGGTACGTCTCGGGGCCCGTCCTGTTGACGGCCGCGTTGATGAGAGTGCCGACGCTCGTTATGGAATCGAACGCGCTGCCGGGTTGGACGAATCGAGTGCTCGCCCGCTTTGTCGATCGCGCGACCGTCTCGTTTGAAGCAGCGCTCCCCTTTTTTCGCGGCAAGGGCGTGGTGACGGGGAATCCAGTCAGGCGCGAGTTCTTTGACATTCCGGCGAAGCCGCGAGATGCCGGGCGGTTTTCCGTGCTCGTCTTCGGCGGCTCGCAGGGCGCGCGCGCCGTCAACGAGGCGATGATCGCGGCGCTCCCTGAGATGGAAGCGCACAAGGATGTTCTTTTCATCACGCACCAGACGGGCGAAGCCGATTTCGAGCGCGTGCGCAAGGGGTACGAGTCGGCGGGCTGGTCTGAGCGCGCCGACGTGCGGCGCTACATAGACGATATGGTCGCATCATTCGCCGGGTCGGACTTAATCATCTCGCGCGCCGGAGCGACGACGAGCGCCGAGCTGGTCGCGGCCGGCAAAGCGGCGATCATGGTCCCTTTTCCGTTCGCCGCCGACGATCACCAGCGAAAGAACGCAGAGGCGCTCGAAGCTGCGGGCGCGGCCCGTATGATCTTGCAGCAGGAATTGACCGGCGCGCGTCTCGCCGCCGAGATCACAAGGCTCGTCCGAGCGCCCGACGAGCTGACGCGTATGGAAGAATCCAGCCGCCGCCTGGCGCGCGGCGACGCAGCAAAGGCGACCGTGGATTTGATGGAGGAGATGATAAAACAGTGACGAGTGACAAGTGACGAGCCTGGAGCAAAAGCTTTTAACTCGTCCCTCGTCCCTCGTCACTGCCTTTAACATGTTTCGTC
>DASQYE010000613.1:0-2274 GCA_035639355.1 Pyrinomonadaceae bacterium | reverse complement strand
GTTCATGGCTCTTGTCTTTTAATTAAAGGGAAAGCCTAATCGCCGAAGAGGCGCTACTGGGCCTCGTCCTGCTCGCTGCGGCGTCGCTCCTCCTCGTCTTCTTCTTCGCCTTCGGGTATCCAGCGATAGCGGCCCAGCTCGCAGCGCCCACGAGCGTCGAAGACGATACCTTCGGCCTCAAGCATGCGCTGCTGTTTGTCCGGCGGCAGGACGATGCGGCCCGTAGAGCAAGCGCCCTGCGAGTTGATGACGCGCTGCCAGGGGGTTGTCTCCTCGTCAGCCGAGTGCATACAGAAGCCTACGGTGCGCGCCGTATAGCCTTCGCCCAGCATCTCTGCGATCTGCCCGTAAGTCATCACGCGCCCACTCGGGATACGGCGCACGATCTCGTATACGCGCTCGCGATAGCCCGGCGTCTGCTGCGCGGCGCTCGCGCTCGCTTGAGATTCTACGCGCGGCTTGCTTCTATCTTTTCCGGCTTTGTCCATCGCTTTTTGAAAGTGTGCTCGTGTTTACGCCACCACTCGCGCCACTCCTCTATAGCCTTCAGGCGGTCGGCCTGCGAAGCCGCAGGCTGGAAGCCGAGTCAGGTCGAGGTAGCATCGCGCAGGCACATCTCTGCCAGGAAGCGCGTCCGTAAATCGGCGCTTGCCAGAAGCTCTATCAACTCCGGTATGGAGTGCGCTCCGAATGAAGCGCGCGCGTGTGCGAACTCTTCGCGTCTCATACATCTAATCCCGCGTACGCAGCACGGCGCGCGCCGGAGCGCCGTCGCCGGTTCCGCCCGTAATCCGCAGCGGCAGGCAGATCAGCTCATAAGTCCCGGCCCGCACTTCGCGCAAATCCAGTCCCTCGACTATGACCACGCCGCCCGAGAGCAAGGTCGTGTGCGTTTCAAATCGTTCGGGCTTGAACTGTTCGACCGACAGATAATCTATGCCGACCAACTGTACGCCCATCCTGACCAGAGCGCGCGCCGCGTCGGGCGCGAGATAGGTGAAGTCTGTGCGGAACCCCCCGGCCACGTTGGCCCAGAGAGATGAGTTGCGAGTCTTAAAGAGCACTCGCTTTGCGCCGTCCAAGGTTAGCGAATCGACATGACGGGCCTCTATGGCGCGAACGTCCGTCGGAATCTCTACGACCTTTGCTTCGCCTATGAGCACGTCCAGAGGGAGCGAATCAACCTTGGGCGCGCCCTCTATAAAGTGTGCGGGGGCGTCTACGTGTGTGGCCGTATGCGCGCCGAAATGCAGCATCGAGACGTTGGCGGTGTCGCCGCGCCCGAGCGCCGCCCATTGCTCTATCTCTATGTGCGGGTCGCCCGGATACGTAGGCGTATCTTGAGAGATGGGCACGCTCACATCTATGATTCGCATGAGCCTCAATATAAGTCGAAACAGGTCAAACGTGAAAGGGAAAAGCGTAGAGTGAAGATTGAATGAGAGCGTCGCCCCCCGAGCTTTCCCCCGGAAGCGCGCGCATCCGTCCGTGATGCGTTCCACCCAGCACCTTTTCACTTTTTCAATATTTGCGTTAGCATCATCGCCGGAGCACTGCGAGAGTAAATAGGAGAAATCAAAAGAGCGTGAAGGGAAGAGAAGGGGAAGCGCCGCGCGTCGCCGCTTCCAGATACTTAAATTCAGCGCCGCTCATCTGGAGTTTTATGCGCGGGCGGCTGCGCGCGAGCGTGGAGCTTTTGACGGACACCGCGCCCGCGCGTTGCGCCGAGATGCTGGCGCGCGCAGAGGTGGAAGCGGCGCTGGTTCCGGTCATCGAATACCAGCGAATACCCGAGATCGTCGTCGTGCCGGATGTATGCGTCGGCGCTCGCTCGCGCGTTCGCAGCGTGGTGCTTGTGACGCGGCGCGGGGAGTTGAAGGAGGTGCGAAGCGTGGCGCTGGACACCTCGTCGCGCACCTCTGCGGCGCTTGTCCGGATTATCTTTCGAGAGTTCCTGGGAAGAAGTCCGGAGTTTAAGCCGAGCGCGCCCGATCTAGACCTGATGCTTGAGGAAAGCGACGCGGCGCTCGTGATCGGCGACCCGGCGATGGTCTTTCCGCGAGACAACTTGCGCGTGTATGATCTGGCGAGCCTCTGGCGCGAGCACACCGGACTGGGGTTCGTCTTCGCGATGTGGATGGCGCGCGCCGACGCTACAGCGTGGGTGGGAAAGATAGATTTCGCGGGCGCGCGCGATGAAGGACTCGAACGCGTTGACGAGATAGTGGCGCATTATGAAGCCATGCTCGGGCTGAAGCCTTTCGAGCTTCGCTC
>DASQYE010000612.1:0-5913 GCA_035639355.1 Pyrinomonadaceae bacterium | reverse complement strand
AGCGCAGCGATTCATGCGCAGAGCAAGGAGGCTTTGAGCAGCGCGAGCCAGCCTCGACGAAGCTCTACGGCTCGCGCGAGCGCGTCCGCGCCGCCAAGACGCCTGATGGCCATGCGCAGCACTGTCGTCGCCGAAGGAACGCGCATCTCTATCACCTCCGACACGCCGCTCGACGATTATTCCGCTTACCGTAGCGGCGACCGCTTCTACGTCTTGATACCGCGAGCGACGGCGGCGAGCATACAAAACAGGGTGAGCGATCAGGGCTTCGACGGGGCGCAGGTTGAGCAGCGAGGCGACGATGCCGTGCTCTCGTTCGAGCTACAGGCGGGCGCGACCGCGAGCGTCAGCCAGAAGTTCAACCGCCTGGATATAAATTTCGTAGTCGCGGGAGAAGCGCACGCGGGCCTTGCAAACTCGGCGGTCGCCCAGCCGACTCCGACGCCGTCGCCGTCGCCGTCGCCATCGCCGTCTCCATCCAGCGAAGCCACGGACGCCAGCAACAGCGCCGCCAGCCCGGCCGGTAACACCGGCACGACGACGAGAACGACGACAGTTGAGCCCGCCGCCGCTCCTTCCGCCGATAGCCCTGCTCCAGCAAGCGCAGCCTCCTCAACTAACGCCACCACAGCGTCACCTTCTACGCAGGCGGGGCAGCTTCCCGTAGGCAAAGCGGCGCTCGTGTTGCCGCCGGAGAAGGCGAGCCCCGTGAGAGTCCCGCGATTTGAGAAGCCGCCCGTCATCGACGGCCGCCTGGACGACGATGCCTGGAAGGGAGCGGTCGTCCTAAAGGATTTCTATCAGATCGAGCCCGGCGACAACCTGGCTCCGTCAAGACAGACGGAAGTCATGATCGGCTACGATCCGAAAAACCTATACATCGCCTATCACGCCTACGACGAAAAACAGAATGTGCGTGCGACGGTCGCCAAGCGCGACGCGATCTTCGACGACGATTACGTGGGCCTGTTCTTCGACACCTTCAACGATAAGCGCAAAGCCTACGAGATGAACTTCAACCCTCTGGGCATACAGGCCGACGGCGTTTTGACCGCCGGTGTGAACGAAGATTTCAGCGTTGACATGGTGGTCGAATCGAAGGGCGCGGTCGTTGACGACGGCTACATCGTGGAGGTCGCCATCCCTTTCAAGTCGCTGCGCTACGAGGCGGGCAAAGACAAGCTCTGGGGCGTCCACTTCTACCGTCGCATCAAGCGTTTTAATAACGAGCTGGACATGTGGATGCCCATCTCGCGCGACGTTTCCAACTGGTTGGCCCAGGCAGGCCACATCACCGGCCTGGAAGGTCTCTCGACAGAGCGCACGCTAGAAGTAATACCTAGCCTGACGCTGTCCGAGACGGGCAAGATGACGCGCTCCATCCCAAGGGACGTGCGTATTGCCAACCGCTCGCTCGTCGATCCCGGACGCTTCATCAACGAGCCCGTAAAGTTCGACCCCGGCGTGACCGTTAAATACGGAATCACGCCTACCGTAACGCTGGACTTCGCGCTCAATCCGGACTTCGCTCAGGTCGAGGCGGATCAGACGGTCGTCACGGCCAACCAGCGCTTCCCCATCTTCTTTGAAGAGAAGCGCCCTTTCTTCCTCGAAGGCATAGACATCTTTCGCACGCAAATCCTGGCCGTGCACACGCGCACCATCGTCGATCCGGATGTCGCAGCCAAACTGACTGGCAAGGTGGGGCGTAATAGCTTCGGGCTGCTGCTGGCGTCCGACAATGCTCCGGGCAACTTCAGCGAGGAAGAGATCGAGGACCCGGATTTTACGAGCGACAATCTTATAGGCAAGAACGCCTACATCGGCGTGCTGCGCTTGAAGCGCGACGTGGGAAAGGAGAATAGCCTCGGCTTTCTCGCCACGACCTACAATTTTATAAGGAAGCACAATCAGCTCGGGGGCTTCGACGGGCGCTTCAAGCTCAACAAGGTGACGACCTTTGATTTCCAGGTGCTCGCCTCGACCTCGCGCTTCCCCTTCTATGACCCGGACAAGGATGCGGAAATCTATCGCACCGGAAACGGCTTCATCTACGCCTACTCCCTGAACAACGAGGGACGCCATTTCGGCTACAACTATGCGGGCGTCGGCCGGACGCAGGACTATCGTTCCGACGTGGGCTTCAACCGCCGCACAAACACGAATCTGCACGAGCTGTTCGTCCGCTGGAATTCCGAGCCCAACCCTAAAGGCAGGCTCACCTCCTGGCGCGCCTATAACTATATCGGTACGAACTTCGATTTCCAGGGACGCATGCAGCGTTGGAATGAAGAGGCGCAGATCAGATTTAATTTTCCGCTTCAGAGCTTCATCGCCTTTGCTGGGCAAACCGGCTACGAGCGCGTCTTCGAGGAGGAGTTCGGGCCGAGGCGCAACGCTAACCAGCGCGGCCAGTTCGCGGGCGAGGACTCGGAGCGCACCGCCTACCGAAAGAACTTCTACATCTACGGCGGAACGACGCCGAGCAAGAAGTATTCCGTCTTCGTCCTGGTCGCGCGCGACTGGGGCATCCTCGATTTCGATTTCGGGGCGGGCAACCGTTTTCCGCGCGTCAGTCCCGGCGCGCTCCTGGACCCGGACGCGCCCCAAGACCCTGGCGCGGGCAATAACTGGCACGTCGAATCGAACTTCGTTTATCAACCGACGGACGAGCTGCGCCTATCGCTCGATTATTTCAAGGAGCGGCTGGTGCGCAACGATACGGGCCGCGTGGCCTTCGACGACAACATCTTCGCCCTGCGTTCGACCTACCAGTTCACGCGCTTCACGTTTGCGAGGGCGCGCATAGACTACGACACTCTGGCTTCGAGCGTGCGCGGGCAGTTCCTTTTAGGGTGGGCACCCAATCCGGGAACCTCCTTCTACGTGGGTTACAATGACGATCTGAACTTGAACGGGTTCAACCGCTTCTCCAGCAATCTGGAGCCGGGGTTCAGGCGCAACGGGAGGACATTTTTCATCAAGATGTCCTATCTATTCCGCCGCAGCTTCTAGCGGCGACGGCGCGAGAGACAATAGAGCGTAGGGCGGCGCGCTCGAAGGTCTATCTCCTTTCGCTTAGAGACTGATGGCATCGTTGCCTGATCTCCTAAAAGATGCTACAAGTTTTCGACGTGGGATCGCGCCGTTATCGTCTACATCATAAATATTTAAGGCCGTGGGGCGCGACTTTCGGCGCTTCGGCCCGATTAGAAAAGTGTCGCTCGCATCCCTCGCAAGAAAACAGGCCCGGAGCGAATATATGAAGAGGGAAACGCATTTTTTCATCCCCGTCTTCCGCAATCTTTTCCGTTCACACACAGGGTCGTCAAGCGTCGCGGTCAGCAATGCCAGGGGTACGAAGGGGCGGGGCGGGCGCACGCACCGGCGCTCCCCCACGATCTACATTCTGACGGGCCTCTCTCTTTTTCTGGCGCTCTCGTCGGGACTCTACGCGGTCGTCTTCCTGCTGGCCGATGTCGTAGCCGTCGCGCGGGCGCAGACCTCTCCTTCGCAGCAGTTGGGGACTATTGACGCCGGGCCGTCAACTTCTTTGACGGACGCGCGAGTCAAACGATTGACCCCGCTTCGACGCAGCGATGCGCCGGAGGGCTCTCGTATCTCGCTCGTCGCCGACGCCGCGCTCAACGATTACGTAGCCTATCGCAACGGCGATGACTTTTACGTTGTGATACCGCGTGCCGTCGCTCCCGCTGTGCGTGAAGAGCTGCGCGGGCGCGGTTTCATGGGAGCGGAAGTGTCGCGCAGGGATAATGACGTGCTCCTCTCATTTCGCCTGGAGCCGGGCGCAACCGTGCGCGTCGCTCAGAACTTCAACCGCCTGGACGTAATCTTCGCCGTGCGCGGCGACTCCGATAGCGAAGCGGCGCAGACTGCTCGGAGTATTGCCGCGCCCTCCCCCGCTCCGCCGACCGGGCAGGAGGAAGAGACGCCGGGCCAGGCGGTCGCCTCCGTCGAGACCAAAACACCCGACCAGACCGATACCGCAGCCGAGACGAAGATCGCGGACTCTCCCGTTACGGCTGCGCTGACCGCTGCCGCCACGCCCGCCGCGTCTACGGGTGACGGCAACAGCAAGAGCAGCGCCTCCGCCGCCGGATTGGCGGGCGCGCTGCCGCCGGAGAAGGCGCAGCCCGTGCGCCTCGTGCGCTTCGCGCAAGCGCCCGTGATTGACGGCAAGCTGGACGAGGAGGTCTGGAAGCAGGCTGCTGTCTTGAAGGATTTCTACCAGACGCAGCCGGGGGACAACATCGCGCCGTCGAAACCGACCGTCGTGCTGCTCGGCTACGACGCCAAGACTTTGTACGTGGGGTTTCACGCCTATGATGAGCCGGACAAGGTGCGCGCGACGGTCGCCAAACGCGACGCGGTCTTCGAAGACGATAACGTGCGCATTCTGCTGGATACTTTCAACGATCAGCGCAGGGCATATTCGCTGGTCTTTAATCCGCTGGGCGTGCAGGCCGACGGCTTTTTGATCGAAGGGCAGGGCGAAGATTACAGCGTTGACATCGTGATGGAATCGAAGGGAAGCCTGACCAGCGACGGCTACATAGTTGAGGTCGCCATCCCTTTCAAGTCGCTGCGCTACTTTGCGGGTAAAGACCAACTCTGGGGCCTGCACGCTTTCCGGCGTATCAAGCGCTTCAATAACGAGCAGAACTCCTGGATGCCGATCTCGCGCGAGAACGCAAGCTTTCTGAGCCAGGAGGGGCGGCTGACCGGGCTCGTCGATATTTCCACAGAGCACACGCTGGAAGTAATACCTAGCCTGACGCTGTCCGAGACGGGCACTAGAAAGCGCACCATCCTCCCGTCCGTGCTCGATGCCAATCCCACGCTCACAGACCCCGGACGCTTCGTCAACGAGCCCGTCAAGTTCGACCCAGGCGTGACCGTCAAATACGGAATCACTCCTACCGTAACGCTGGACTTCGCGCTTAATCCGGACTTCGCGCAGGTCGAGGCGGATCAGACGGTCGTCACGACGAACCAGCGCTTCCCTATCTTCTTTGAAGAGAAGCGGCCCTTCTTCCTCGAAGGCATAGATTATTTCAGGACGCCTATGACGGCCGTGCACACGCGCGCCATCGTCGATCCAGACATAGCCGCGAAGCTGACGGGCAAGCGCGGCCGCAACACCTTCGGGCTGCTGCTGGCGTCCGACAGTTCGCCCGGCAACTTCAGCCAGGAGGAGCAGGAAGACCCTGACTTCGAGCACCGGAATCTCGTAGACAAGAACGCCTATATCGCCGTGCTGCGCTTGAAGCGCGACATCGGCAGGGAATCGAACATCGGCCTCATTGCGACCAGCTACAATTTTATAGAGAGGCATAATCAGCTTGGGGGCGTTGACGGCCGCTTCAGGCTCGACCCGAAGACTATCTTTGAGTTCCAGGTACTGGGCACAACCTCTAACCGCTTCTTTTTCGACCCGGACTTGAACGAGAACGTCTATCGCAAGGGCAACGCGCTCGGGTACTCATGGATTTACGACTTCACGGGACGAAACTTCGGCTACTTCGTTGCGGGCAGTGGGCGGACGCGAGATTACCGCGCCGATGTGGGGTTCACACGCCGCGTCAATACCAATCTAAACGAAGCAGCAGTGAGGTTCAGCACCGACCCCAATCCCAAAGCCCTTATTATCTCGCACCGTCTTACCAATTACAGCGCCATCAACTATGACTGGAAGGGGCGCTCGCAGAATCTAATCACAGAGACGCAGTACAGCCTGAGCCTGCCGCGCCAGACGTTTGTACAGGTGGGGTTCAATCTGGGATACGAGCGCATCTTCGAGGATGAGTTCGGCGCGCGACGCAGGCCGGGGCTCGCGGGCGCGTTCTTCGGCGAGGATTCGGGACGCTCCACCAACAGGCGCGGCGCTTTCTT
>DASQYE010000611.1:0-8183 GCA_035639355.1 Pyrinomonadaceae bacterium | reverse complement strand
AACAGCGCCTCTCGAAAGCTCTTCGCCTGTGGCATGAGGTTTATAAGTAGACTGGCCTGGCTTGGCTGGCTGGTCGCGCTCTGCGCGGCGCTCGGCGTCGCGCAGCAAGCCGATGTACCAGCCAGAGGGGCTTTCAGACAGGATGCTCCGAGCGCCGCGCGTGGCGCTTTCGACCGCGCTGTAATGATGTCGAAGGCAGGCAAGGGGGCGTTGGCCCAGGCGCTTTTAGCGGAAGCACTCAGGATTTACCCGGACTATTTTGACGCACACCTGGCGCTCGGCAACGAGCTGTTCAAGGCGGGCCGGCTTGCGGACGCTTTGACGGAGTTTGAAAAAGCGCGCCGCATTAATCCCAGGGACGATCAAGTCTATCTGTCTACGGGACTGGTGCTGATGCAGCAGAAGAGGTACGACGTGGCGGCCTCGGTCTTCGCAGACGCCTCTCTGCTCAACCCGGACGAGCCCCTGCACAGGCTCATGCGCGGCGTCGCGCTTATACGTCAGGCTTCCGCCATCCCGCGTTCAGGCTCTAAGAACTTCGCGGCCGAGCGTGACGCACTCTACAGGAGGGCCGAAGGGGCGCTGGCGCAAGCCTTCGATTTGAGCGGGCGCAAAATGCCGGAAGTCCATCTCTACAGGGCCTTGATCTACGAACAGAGGGGCGAGCGCGCCCGCTCCGCAGACGAGCTTGAGCAATACTTGCAGGCCAATTCGGGCGCGGAGAATGCTGACGCTGTTCGTGAAGCGATCAGGAAGCTGCGTGGCCCGGCTGCGAGCGCAGGCGCATCTTCGCCGCCCGAGTAAAGACTCTGCCTCGGCCGGTCGGTAGCACGCGCGCACAAGCGTGTAAGGGCAGCATATCGGGCACGTCCGTCGCCGCGACGACATATCAAGCGAACGCAGGATTTTTCATGATGACTTACTGAACCACCTTGAAAGCAGCTTGCTGATGGCGAATATTCGGAAACTCGCAGGCATTGTCTCACCGCGCTGGCGCGAGCCTTCAACCTGCGAGGCATGCGGCAATGCGTTCACATGCGGGGCGACGCTGGCCGGGTGCTGGTGCACCGAGGTGGAGGTGAGCGAGCGATTACGCGCGCAGCTGCGCGAGCGCTATCAACACTGCCTCTGCCGCCCGTGTCTTGAGAGATTCGCCGAGGCGGATAGGGCAGATGCACGCCAGGCGTGATTCGCTTCGGGCGAGTCCGGGGCCAGGCTGTCAGTCCCCTTCCCGCATTTGTGTTGACTCGCCGCGCGATTTGTCATAAGAAGACATCTGTTTTAAATATTTCCCCCGAGGTCTTGTTCCCCCATGAAAAAGATTATGGTAGTTGACGACGCCGAAATATGGAGGCGGCTTTCCTTCAACCTTCTTTCGGAGGCAGGCTATAGGGTCGTCGAGGCCGATTCAGGTGAAAGCGCTATCGAGCTGGCTCGTTCCTCATCGCCGCTCGATCTGGTGGTGATGGATTTTGGGATGCCTAAGCTCAATGGCTTAGATACGGCCAAGCATTTGCGGGCCATCTCCGGATACGAATCCATCCCTATCATCCTCCTTACGGCCGAGGAGTTTCCGGGGGATTGCAAACATCCGCCCGCGCCTTTCGTCGATGGCTACGTAGATAAGAAACACGTCAGCGGTCAGCTGGTGGACTGCGTAAAGCTGCATTTAAACGGGGCGCGCAGCCAGGCATAACGGTACGCGCAACGGATAATTCTAAGCGCAGGCCGAAGGGCACGGCGCTCAAAGAGGCTGCGCCTCGGTCGGGACGAAAGATAAATTTTCATAGAAAACGGCCAAAAAAGGCGATTTTTTGCAGACTTTGAGCCGTCGTGTGTGATATATGTTGAGTCATAAGCTTTTTCAAATTGCTCGATTCACTGGAGGTCAGGACACCACGTTATGGCAACTGCGGCATCAGGCAAGAAACGCATGACCCAATCCGAAGTAGTCAATCATTTCGCCGAGAAATTCGGCTTAAAACGCGCACAGGCGAAAGAGTTTTTCGATGAGTTGGCCAACCTCGCGAGCAGCGAAGTGACCGCCAACGGCGAGTTCGTGCTCCCTGGGTTCGGCAAGCTCGTCCGCTCCGAGCGCAAAGCGCGCGAGGGTCGCAACCCGGCCACCGGCGAGACCATTCAGATTCCGGCCAAAACAACGCTTAAATTCCGCGTTGGCAAAGGGATGAAAGATACGGTCTTGCCGAAAAAGAAGTAGCTCGTTTTACACATCGCACGCTTTATATATACCGGAAGCGCCGTCTACGTACCCGCTTGCAGAAAGCACGGCCGGGTCGGCAGGCGGCGCTCTCATTTTGTGTCCAGCCAGCGGGCAGCGCTCGACGGACAGCTCGCGGCCACGCGTAAATGCTTGATATCCATAACGATACGCCGGGAAGGGCGCTTCGCGTTCGGCGCTTAGAGCCCGATCTTCCAGACGCGCCCGGCATCACACTTTAACCACGCGCGCAGGCGCTACCGAGCGGCTGAAGATTTTTCTGGTATTTTCTGTAAACTTCCTCTACAATCTCCTGTTTTGGCAGAGACACTACAAGGCATACTATGAGTGGGAAGCAGGGTGAAGGTGTGCCTTTCGGCACAAAATCTGTCGTTAAATGCAACAGTTTTGCATCCCAATCCGTAAGAGGGGCATCTAAAATGCTCAGACTTAATAAGGGTTCGGAAGTTCTGTTGAGGCAATAAAAAAATCGTGCTTTCGGGCACTTGAAGGAGCTAGAAAAAGTGACTTTTGACAGGCATCTGCCGCTGGAAGAGCGGCTCCAGAGAATTGACCATATCCAGGCGCGCCGCTACTCGAAACTGGGCGGCACGGCCCTGACCATCGCGACCGAGGGGATTATGCGCCACTTGCGGGCATGTGATCGAATGGATGTCAATCCGGACACTTCTGCCGTACGCGAGATCATAGACGACGCTTTGAATGGCCGCCGCGTGTTCGCTGAGACCAGCGACGACCGCCGCGCCGCCTAGGAAATTCACGGTTCTTGCACGGAATTGAGGCCGTCATCCTCTGCGGATGGCGGTCTCTTTCCGTGCAAAAATTCAATATCGCAATAGAAGCCAGCTTTCCCTTCGCAGCCTCCCCTACAGAACGCCGCCGGATAGGACTCTTAATAGAACTCTTAGCGGCCTCGCCCGTTCAGATGGTAATGCATGAGCGCCAGTAAGCTCAGGGCGTCTGTGATTTCACCCGAGAGCGCCATCCCTAAGGCTTCGCTCAGGGTTACTTGCCGGACGTTTAGCTGTTCAGTGCCTTCCGGATGGCGCTCGCCCTCGGTCAGGCCCGTGGCTAGAAACCATACGGCAAGCTCGTCCGAGACGGAGTTTGAAAGGTACGCTCGGCCCATCAACTCCCAGGACGTTGCGCGCAGGCCCGTCTCCTCTTCCAGTTCACGCCTGGCCGCGACCAGTATATCTTCCCCTTGCGGGCATCCCCCCTCCGGAATCTCCCAGGAATAACGGTCGAGCACGTAACGATATTGCCCGACCAGATAGATCGAATCATCTTCGACGGGAAGGATTCCGACGGCTACGTTTTTATAGTGAACCGCCCCGTAGATGCCGCGCTCGCCGTCCGGACGTGTAACCTCATCTTCGCGGACGCTGATCCAATTATTATCGTAGACCTCGCGCGTCGAGAGCGTGCGCCAGGGATTCTTCGTTTCATCAAACATGATTTTTGGTGGTGATTAGGTAGGCTTTCAAACGACGCCTGACTCGGAGGGGCTGATGGCTGCGCGTCCCTGGCCTTGATCGGCGGCGGTGGAGTTGGCCGTGCCCGTCTCTATAGCCGACGCCGCCCCTCGCTCCGGCAAAGATGGCTCCGGCATGGTTGACGGCGCGGATTTTTCAGCCTGTCTAAAGACATCGAGCAGGGCGATGGTGATGGCCAGAACGACTGGGCCGAGGACGATTCCCAGGACACCGAAGACCTTTAAGCCGCCGAGCACCGAGAAAAAGATGAACAACTCGTGCAGCCTGGTACGTTCGCCGACAAGCTTAGGGCGCAGGAAATTATCTATTGTCCCGATCACGAGCGTGCCCCACGCGACGAGAATGAGAGCCTTGCCCCAGTGGCCCGTCATGGCTAGATAAATGGCCGCCGGAACCCAGACGAAGAACGCTCCCGCCATAGGGATCATTGAGAGAAAAGTCATGACTACGGCCCAGACGATGGCCGAAGGCAAGCCGAGCATCCAGAAGGCCAGGCCGCCAAGCGCGCCCTGTATCATGGCGATGACCAGCACGCCATAGAGGCTTGCGCTGATGACATCGCGTGTGCGCTCGAAGATCACTTCGCTCTGCGCACGTTCCAGGGGCAGCATATCGGGCAGGGCGCGCACGATGCGGTCGCCGTCTCGAAAGAGGTAGTACATCGTGAAGATCACGAAAAAGACCTGCACGATCACGCCGACCAGACCGCCTACGAAGCCGAGCGCGTTTCCGGCGATCGTGCCACTCAAGCCCTTCAAGCGATCTAAAAGAAACTGCTCCGACTGCAACTGCTCTATGTTGACGTATTGGCCGAGCCACCCGATGATGCGTCCAGTCACGGGCGAGTTGGGGTCAAGCAGCGAGGCGGCGCTCGCTTGCAGGTTCTGCAAGGCTCCCGCCATCTGATTAATGACAGCAAAGGTTATGAGCGCGAGCGGCAGCAGTATAACGACTATGACGAAGAGGCTCGAAAGCAGCGCGCTGGTGGCGGGCCTGCCCGTACGCGCGACCAGGCGGCGGTGCACCGGGTAGAAAAAGATGACCAGTACGGCGGCCCACGCCAGCACGTTCACAAACGGCTGGAGCATCAGCCAGCATAGGTAAAGCGCGACGGCAGTCGCAATCAACAACGCCAGCAATCGCGCCTGAATCTGTCTGTCTTTCATCCCGGAGCCCCTTGAGGCGGCACTTTAACATACCCGCAGCGTTTTTGAGGATTTCTTCACCCGGCGCAACGACAGCACCCTCAATTGGCTCATAGTTGACGTTGAAGGCGGGGCGCATGGTAACATCAAATCGCTTCAAACAACGCGCTCCCGTAGCTCAGTGGATAGAGCATCTGCCTTCTAAGCAGAGGGTCGCACGTTCGAGTCGTGCCGGGGGCATTACATTCATCGGTCGGTCGTCTTCCAAGGCGCTTGTCACCCGACAACCCACTTCTGTATGATGTCAGGGTGATGATACGGTCGGGTTATTTACGCTAAAGAGGACTACTCCGCAGCGTTCCCCTGGGAGAATCACGCAACGACTTTGTGGCGGCTATAGCTCAGTTGGTTAGAGCGCAAGATTGTGGCTCTTGAGGCCGAGGGTTCGAGCCCCTCTAGCCGCCCCAAATTAAGGAGGTCAAGCGGCCTCCTTTCAGCCCTCCTATACGGCGCGGACGCGCCTTCCGGTCGCTTCCTGAATAGCCCGCGTTACTTTGAAAGCTCTTTTTCCAGGTAGATCATCTGCCCTACGTGGTGATGAAAATGGGCCGCGCATCTTAGAAAAATGCTGAAGCGGTCTTTGACAAAATCGGCGGCCTCGGCGGCCTCGTATTGTTTGGACCAGTCCTCGGCAGTTTGCGCTTCGAGTGTCGCCACCACCAGTTCGACCGCTTCATACAGCCGTCCCAGCACCTCATCTTTCGACGGCCGGGATTCTTCTGTGAATTCGCTTTCACGATCACGTACGTAACCGGTATTAGCGATCTGTGCGCCGATGTAGTAATTAAGATTGCCTGTGATATGCAGGGTCAGATGTCCAAAACTGTTTCCATAAGGATAAGGCTTTGTCCAGAACTGCTCATCCGAGAGCTTTTCGGAAAGGGCGCGGACTCGCCGGGCGAAATCCCTGTAAGAATGAATAAATCCATCGGCAACCGTGTTCGATAGCCTGTCCATTTCGTCTCACCTCCGATTCATATCAATGATTGCGGCCCTCAGAGAGGCAGCCGAGCCCGAAGCCGCCCGCCCGTAAGCCGTCAACCTCGTGCCGCGATAAAGAATCTTGAGGGCCATGTTATAGGGCGCGGCCGGGTTCAGGCGTTCGTCAAGCGCTACTCGATTCCGATAGGCCATTCGGGCGATTGCTTGCCGAACCAGACCCAGGCTATGAAATCGGTCAAAGGCGGCTCGTCGCCAAGCTCACGCAGACGGGTGTTGATTTGACCTCTATGATAGGTGCTGTGCGCGGAGACCTGTATGAGCGTTTCGCCAAGGCTCGGAGTCGCGGGCTCAATACCGAACCGGCGTGCCATTAACCTGGCCCAGGGCACGACAAGCGGTCTGTCCAGGTCAGCCTCAGTAAGCGTGGACAGGTACTCCGAGGCGAGGAAATGATACTCGCGCGCCCATCCGGCGAGGTCTGTGAGGTTCAGGTCATTGCCATCGTTTATTGTATGCGGCAGCTCGCGCCACGCATTTAGAAATGCGCGCTGGACCATGTGCGAATGGTGTAACCGGCCTTTGACGACAGGGTCTTTGGACGCCGTCGCCGAGGCAAGCACAGCCTGCCAGACTCTGGCATCAGCCCACTCCATGTGCCGAAAGAGGTCGCGTGATAACTCAAGTGCGTTCACAGTTATATCCTCATGAGCTTCCGAACAGGGGTCGATCAGTCTGGCAGCGCCCGGCGCATGGCCTCGGCGGCGCTCACGGACACCTGTTATTAAACAGGACTGTAAAATCGAGCGTCCGATGCAAGGAGTCAGCGACGGGTTGCGGTCTACGAGATTGCATCGGCCGCCAGAGAGAGAGTGCGCGCCTCTCAGCTAACCGGAGGCGCTGCCGAGCAACTGACTCAATTTTTTACTGTACTCCTCGACGTTATTGCGCTGGATTATAACGGTCGGGATGAAGACGGTTTTGCTCGCAGGGATACTCGAACGGTCGCCTCTCAGAATCTTCGCCGCCGTCTGGACTGCCTGGTAGCCGTACTCAAACGGCTGTTGCGCTACTGTCCCGAAGATCGACCCGTCTTTGATACCTTCGAGCGTTTCCCGCTCGTCATCGAAACACACAATCTTGACCTTGCCCATCTTGTCCATGCTCTTGAGCGCTCGTAAAATCGACGGCCCGTTGTATGACCACAGACCGACCATGCCGGCAATGTCCGGGTACTTCTTCATCGTATCGGCGGCATTTTGCATAGCGTGGACAGGGTCGCTGTCGTCGGCCAGAAGGTCTATGACCTCCACCTTCGAGCCCTGCAAAGCTTCCTTCAATCCGTCGAATCTTTCCCGCGCGTTCTGTACATCGCGATTGCCTACGAAGACCATGATCTTTCCACCCTGCGGCAGAGCTTTCAAGACCAGCTCTCCGGCCTGGCGGCCTGCGGCGCGGTTGTCAGCGCCCAGATACAGCGTGCGGTTGGTATCCGGCGCGTCGCTGTCCTGTGTGATGACCAGGGCTCTCTTGGCAGCGTCGTTGATAGCGCTCTTTTGTTTGGCCGGATCAATCGGACTGATCGCTATGGCATCGGCCTCGTCCCTGTCCAGGGCCTGGCGTATGAGCCGATTCTGCTCGTCGGTCGTTCCTTCGTTGGTGGTCTTGAAAGAGACTGCTACGTCCGCCAGTTCGGCGTCAGCCTTCTCACATCCCTTGCGCGCGATCTTCCAGAAATCTGAGGAGGTGTTAGTAATGAACGCGACTGTTTTTACAGCCTTTGGGGGTTTGGGCGGCGTGGCGCAACTCGCGGACAGTGCGATGATAAAAGCCAGTGAACAAACGAACTGGCGTCGAACTGATCTCTTCATGGCTTAACTCTCCTGTGAAAGAACTGATCGTGTGAAGCATGAATAGAAATCTATTCAAAATGAGCAATCGAAGGCTCGCCCGCAGCGCCCTGCCATGCAGGCGTGCTCGGACGCACAAGTCAAGAGACAATTCCGGTAATGCAATAGAACATTCCCTGCTCCGAATCAATGGCGCTCGCCACTTCGACAACCGTGAAGCCGGCGATTTTGAGCAATTCCTCGACCTCGGAGAGATCGTATAGCCGGAATCCATACTTATGGCCGGGCCAGCGCGACAGGTCTTCCTTCGAGTTGAAGCAGAGCAGAATTCGCCCGTCCCTCATCAATACGCGGTGGCACTCCATGAGCGCAATAGAAGGATTGCGCCAGAAGTAGAGCGTATTAACGCTGCAAAGCTTCGTGAACTTTCCATCTCCGAAGGGAAGCGCTTCTA
>DASQYE010000610.1:0-2415 GCA_035639355.1 Pyrinomonadaceae bacterium | reverse complement strand
CGAAGCAGCACTTTACGGACGAGTACCTTCAGCGCAAAGAGGCTTTTGTGAAGTCTGCGCTCGAAGAGTTCAAGCCCGAGAGGGTTCTGGACATCGGCTGCAACACGGGTCACTTCAGCGGCCTGGCCGCACGCGCGGGCGCGCGCGTAGTCGCCATCGACCAGGATCCGATCGTCGTCGGCGCGGTCTGGCGCATGGCCGAAGCCGAAGGGCTGGATATTCTTCCACTGGTGGTTGACATCACGCGGCCGAGTCCGGGCGTCGGCTGGCGCAATGAGGAATGCCTGCCCTTCCTTGACCGCGCGAAGCGAGGGTCGGACGCCGTCATGATGCTGGCGGTCATTCATCACATGCTCGTTTCGGAGCGCATACCGCTGCCGGAAATCATGGAGCTGGCGGCCGAGCTGACCAATAATATTTTAATCATAGAGTTTGTAGGAACCGGCGATCCTATGTTCCAGCGAATCACGCGGGGCCGCGAACTGCTCTACGCCTACCTGACCAGGGAGTTCTTCGAGACGAGCTGCCAGCAACATTTCAAGATTTTGCGCTCCGAGGAGATTGAGCCCTCCAAGCGCTGGATATATTTGTTGCAAAGGAAATAGCATTCTTATGCTGAAAAGGGCTTTGATAGCCATATCATTAGCCAACCTCTGTTTTATCCCAGCATGGCGCGACGTTCTCGACCCCGGCTTCGACTTCTTCTGTTATCACACTAGAACCTGCCCGATCAAAGCACAGTTGATCGCCATCACGCTCAACACGCTGCTGCTCGCGCTCGCTTTCTTCATCGCCTCCCTCGTCGTCCAAAGAATTCAACGCCCGCTCCTCCTGCGCAAACTCGCGTACCTGCTCTTCCTGCTCGTTATACTTATCCCCCTTAACTCAGTACGCGTCCAATTCGACGCACTGCAAGGCCCGGCGCTCGTCGCCCGCCTTGGCAAAGTCGGGTTCATTATTCTCTTGCTCGCTCTTCTCGTCGTCGCGGTGTTCGCCGTGCGGCGGCTCGGCCTCGACCGTCTGGTGAAAGCGGCTGCCTCCATAGTCCTCATCATGTCGCCTTTCGTGCTGGTGGCTTACGGGCAGGCGGCCTGGGTGCTGATTAAAACCGGGGCGGGCACGGCGGAAACCGTGAACAAAGAGGCGCTGGGAGCGCCCGCACCCGCGAGGCGTGCTCCAGGGACGCGTGTTCTCTGGCTCATACTTGACGAGATGGATTACCGCGTGGCGTTTCTCAAACGGCCCGCGACATTAAAGCTCCCGGAGTTTGACCGTGTGCGCGGCCAGTCTCTATTTGCAGCCAACGCTTACCCGCCCGCGTGGGAGACATTGCAGTCCATCCCCGCGCTGGTCACAGGGAGGATGGTCGATGCGGCAAAGGAGGCCGGCCCAAGCGAGCTGGCCGTTCAGTTTCGCGGGAGCGCCGAGAAGGTGAGCTGGAGCACGCAGCCGAATATTTTCTCGCGCGCTCGCCAGGCCGGAAACACCACGGCCGTCGTCGGCTGGTATCACCCTTACTGCCGCATATTCGGTAAAGACTTGACGGCTTGCTCCTGGGACCCGCTCAGCGACGTAGAGGAATCGGTCACGGACAAGCTGAGCATCAAGCATAATATGCTCTACCAGATTAAAAAGAGCTTCCTCTTTCTGGTACATCGTTTTCTATCGGCCGAGACGGTGGAGCGCCTGGCTCCGAATCCGGATGAGACGAGATTGAAATACGAGGCGAAGTCCTACCTCAGTATCATGAACGACACTCGCAGAGCCGCCGTCAATCCGGACTTGAACCTCGTCTTCGCTCACCTGCCGATACCTCACCCGCCCGGCTTGTATAATCGAGAGCGGGGAGAGTTGACGAGTGAGGGAGGCAGAAGCTATCTGGACAACCTGGCGCTGGCAGATCGCGCGCTGGGCGAGCTGCGCGCAGCGATGGAGAGCGCGGGGCTCTGGGACAGCACTACCGTTCTCATCTCAAGCGATCACTGGTGGAGGGCCAGGGAGATTTGGAACCCGGCGACGGGCGAAGCGCGTTGGAGACAGTTCTGGACCAGGGAAGACGCGATGATGTGGGATGAGAAGGGCGACCACAGGATTCCATTCATCCTGAAACTCGCCGGTCAAAAAGAGGGCGTCGCCTACGACCCGGCTTTCAATACGGTCGTCAGCCAGGAACTATTGCTGGCAATCCTTCGCGGCGAAGTCACCCGCCCCGAAGACGCTGTCGGCTGGATTGACGAGCACCGCTCCGAAGTTCCAACCCCTTAGCGTTATCCATCCCAGCCGAACGAGCCGGTCTTGGGCGCAAACCCGATCAAAGGGTAAACCTCCCCTGCTCAACAAAACGTTATGGATTTGCTAAACTGTTGGTTTCCCCGATCCGCCGCAGAAAAGGGCGGCGAACACAATACAGGGTCG
>DASQYE010000609.1:0-4449 GCA_035639355.1 Pyrinomonadaceae bacterium | reverse complement strand
GGGCGGCCCCTGGCGGACGGCGATGATCGTGTCGGGCTCGTCCGCAGAGATGATCGAGAGCGCGAAGATGCCGCGCAGGTCGCCGACCGTGCGGCGCACGGCCTCTTCAAACGTGTCGCCCGCGCGCAGGTATTCTTCGATCAGGTGTGCGACGACCTCCGTGTCGGTTTCCGTCACGAAGCGATGATCGCTGGTGCGCAGGCGCTCCTTCAGTTGCAGGTAGTTCTCTATGATGCCGTTATGAACGACGACGATGCGGCCCGTGCAGTCGCGGTGTGGGTGCGCGTTCTCTTCCGTGGGACGGCCGTGCGTGGCCCAGCGCGTGTGGCCTATGCCGTATGTTCCGTCGAGCGGGCGAAGACGAATCGCCTCTTCCAGATTACGCAGCTTCCCCTCGGCGCGGCGTATCTCAAGATCATGATCCTCGTCAACGACCGCTATACCGGCCGAATCGTAGCCGCGATATTCCAGCTTGCGCAGCCCGTCAATAATGACGGGCACGACCTGCTTGTTGCCTACGTAACCGACAATGCCACACATAAAGCTTGTTTTCCTTTTCGATGAAGATGAAAATTATTACAGGCAAGAGAGAAAAGCGAGCGCGAAATAATCTCCCTTATTGGGTTGAGACGGTCTCTTCCTGCGCCGCTTCCGTAGTCTCGTCTGCGGGAGGCTTGGCCAAACGCTTTTTCACAACCGCGGGCACGCCCGCGACGAGCGAATCGGGCGGCACGTCCTTTGTGACGACCGAGCCGGCGGCAGTCACCGCGCCCGTCCCGACGCGCACGGGCGCGACCAGCATCGTGTCGGAGCCGATCTTGACCTCGTCCTCGATCACGGTCTGGTGCTTATCCTTGCCGTCGTAGTTGCAGGTTATGGTTCCCGCGCCGATGTTCGTCCTCTCTCCGACGGTCGCATCGCCCAGGTAGGTCAGGTGCATCGCCTTCGATTTACGGCCGAGGGTGGACTTCTTCATCTCTACGAAATTGCCGACCGCCGCTTCCTCTTCCAGGCGCGCGTTCATGCGCAGGTGCGCGAACGGGCCGACCGAACAGTTGTGCTCGATCTGGCTATCGACGATCACGCAATGATCTTTGACTTTGACGCCGTTGCCGAGGCGCGAGTTACTGATGCGCGTCCCGGAGCGTATCTCGCAGTTGTCGCCTATAACGGTCTCGCCCTCTATGTGAACGTCCGGGTAGACCACACAGTCGCGCCCGAACCTTGCCTCCGGGCTGACGTAGGTGTGCGCCGGGTCGATGAAGGTCACGCCGCTGTCCAGCATCAGGTGACGCAGCGTGCGGCGGCGAACGATATTCTCGAAGTCGGCCAGCTCGACGCGCGTATTGATGCCGGAGACCTCGCGCGCGTCCGTGTGAAGAAAGATGCCAACGTCCAGGCCGTCGGCGCGAAGGATGCCGGGCACGTCCGTCAGGTAGTATTCGCCCTGCGCATTGGTCGGCTGCACGCGCTCAAGCGCCGCAAACAGCGAGCCGGTCTCGAAACAATAAATCCCGGCGTTGATCTCTTTGATCTGCCTCTCGGCGGGGCTGGCGTCCCTTTGCTCTACGATCCTTTCAAAGCGTCCCTCTTCATCGCGGACGATGCGGCCGTAGCCGGTCGGGTCTTCAAGGCGCACGGAAAGGAGCGTACATGCCGCGCCGTGCCCGCGATGCGTGCGGTGCTGGTGTACGAGCGCACCGAGCGTCTGCGCGTTAATCAAGGGCACGTCGCCCGACAGCACCATCAGGGTCGAGCCAGCATCCTGCAAAGCCTCGCGGGCCACCATCACGGCATCGCCCGTCCCGCGCTGCTCCGTCTGCGTGATGAAGCGCGCGCCCTGCGTGCCCAGCTCCTGGCGCACGGCCTCTTCTACCGACCCGGCCTGGTGCCCTACGATCACGTAGATGTCGCGCAGCATAGGAGAGAGCGCCGTCGCCGTGCGGCAAACATGAGCGATGAGCGGTCGCCCGCCAAGCTTGTGCAGCACCTTGGCGGTACGCGAGCGCATACGCGTGCCCAGGCCCGCCGCGAGGATCAGCACGTCGAGCGGGACGGGCGCTTCCTGCAAAATAATCTGGGGCTGTTTCTCCATAAAGTTAAAACTCAGGCGACCGTGACCGTCCCGTGCTCGCGCCCCTGCTCGCAGCAGGCGGCGACCACGCGCGCCAGCTTCTCCGAATTGTGGCGGACTTTCTCGCCCTCGTCCAGCAGGTCTGCGCGCACGATCTCGGTCTCACCGCCGAAAGCCTTTTCCAGTAAGTGGTCGCTCATGCCTATCTGGTACGCGCCGTCGGCGGCGTAGCGCTCGGACTGTTCGGCTGTGATCGGACGGTTGTTGGCGATGACGTAATCGAAGGCTATCTCGGGCGCGTATTGCTTGATCGTCAGAAGGTGCTGGCGCGCCGTGTAGCCGTCGGTCTCGCCCGGCTGGGTCATCAGATTGCAGATGTAGATTTTTATGGCGCGCGATTGGCGTATGGCTTCGGGGACACGCGCGACAAGGAGGTTGGGTAGAATGCTCGTGTAGAGCGAGCCGGGGCCCACGGTGATGACATCGGCGGCGCGTATGGCCGCCAGCGCTTCCGGTAGGGGAAGACACTGCTCCGGTTCTAGGCGCAAACGACTAATGGGAGAGCGCGAGGCGGTGATCTGCGTTTCGCCTCGCACCTCCGCGCCGTCTTCCAGCTCGGCCACCAAGCGCACGTCATTGATCGTAGCCGGATAGATATGGCCCTTGCTCGCCAGGACTTCGGATGAGAGGCGCACGGCCTCTACGAAGTCGCCCGTAACCTCGGTCAGCGCCGCCAGAAAGAGATTGCCGAAGCTATGTCCGCCTAACTCGCCCGAGCCCCGAAAACGGTAACGGAACAGGCGCGAGAGAAGGGTGGAATCCTCCGAGAGCGCGATCATGCAGTTGCGTATGTCGCCCGGCGGCAGCATCTGCAACTCGTCGCGTAGGCGACCCGAGCTTCCGCCGTCGTCCGAAACTGTCACGATGGCCGAGAGCGTTTCGAGCCACGCGCCGCCCGCAGATGGACGCGAGCCGACGAGCCTTTTCAATCCGGCCAGCAGCGCCGAGAGACCCGTACCGCCGCCGATGGCGACAAGCTTCAATCCGCGACTCATACCCGCTACAGCCAAAACTCTGCTCGCTCTCTTTTGTGATCGACGCCGTGACCGCCCGCAGCGGTTATGAAATCATACCTAAAAGGCCGGGGCTTTCAAAGCATAATAAATTGATAGGGTTCGTAATGGGCGGCGAATTGAGGAGAAACCGAGGAGAAAAAGCGCCGCTCAGAAACGCGGAGCAAAGACCAGTCGCTCGAAATCCGGGTCGTTGCGCAACACGGTCAAGTCCTGGTCGTGCTGCGCGCGCACGCGCAGGTTCGGTTGGAGATCGAGCGCGCGTTGCAGGGATTCGAGCGCCGAGTCTATAGCGCCGAGACGGGCGCGCGTGGCCGCCAGCCCGTAATGAATGTGCGCCGCTTCGGGCTCGCGCTTGAGCGCGCGCTCGAACATCTCCTGCGCGGCCACGTATTCGCCGCGATTTAGCTCTATCACGCCGCGATCATAGAGCGAATCCGCATCGCGCGGGAGCGTGGATTCCGTGCGCAGGCGCGCATCCGCAATCGCAAGGTACGTGCGCGCGCGAGCCGTCACTTCCGACACGCCCGCATGCTTTTCTACGAGCGTGCGAAACAATGCTCGCGCATCCGCAAAACGGCCGCGCACAAACTCCCTGTGAGCGCGCTCGAAGGCGCGCAGCGCCGCCGCTTCGTCGCGCGTCGGCTGGCGCGGTGGCGGTTGAGCGGGCGCCGCCGGCGTAGTCCGACGCGCGTTCACGGGCTTGGCGGATTTCGACGGCGCTGCCTTGGATTTGGACGCGGGCTGCGCGCTCTTCTTTTGCGGTCTGACGGGCGCGGCCTTGCGCGCCGGAGGAGGCGGCGAAGCCTTGCCTTTAGCCGTTTTCGATGAAGCGGCGACGGGCTTTTTGCGGGCCGTGGCGGCGCTCTTCGTCGCCTTGGGCTTCGACTGCCTGCTCTTTGCGGGGGATGGCTTGGTGGTCTTGGTCGCTTTGCGCGCAGGAGCCTTCTCGGCCGGAGAACGCTTCACCAGCGGCCTCGGTTTTGCGGATTTGCTGGCCGATGAACGGTTCTTTGGCGAAGATCCTGTGGAAGTGTGGCGCGAGGCAGGGCGCGAGGGAGATCGTTTCACACCCTTAACGATAGGATCGCTCATGCGAAGCTCCCGATTTCTCAAAGGGCGACCCGAACCATTCGAGCCGCCCTGCAAAAACTGCGCCAGCTTAACATAGCTTCCAGTCTAAATCAACGTAAGTCCAGGGTTTGCGGGCCTCGCGCGGGTTATGTTGAACGGCCGGGGGCGGGTGGCCAACGGAGAAAAACAGTTGAAGTCGCCTGTTATGCTATGTTAGAGTTCCAGGTG
>DASQYE010000608.1:0-2331 GCA_035639355.1 Pyrinomonadaceae bacterium | reverse complement strand
GGGGCCGTTCAAGTCAGGGTCTCCGATCTCTTGAAGACTCTCGCCTGGAGCGCGCGCCTCTGGAAGCGAAAGGGAGCTTAGAAAGATGGCGACTTCCGAGATTGCTTTGCCGCCCGCCAATCAGCAGGGTCTTGATATACGCTCGACGCCGCGCGAGGAGATGAATCTCTACGCGCTCGACACCTTTCCGTACGAGTTCGTCGGGCGAGAGATACGCGTCCGCTTCGAGATACCGGAGTTCACGGCCATCTGCCCGTTCTCGGACTTCCCGGACTTTGCGACCATTCGCATAGAGTACGTGCCGGGTGAACGCTGCGTCGAATTGAAGAGCCTCAAGCTTTATATCAACTCGTTTCGGCAGGTGAAGATCTTTCACGAGCACGTCGTCAACGTCATCCTGGAAGACTTCGTGCGCGCCTGCGATCCATTGAGCGTCGAGATCGAAGGCGACTTCCACATACGCGGGAATATCAAGACAACCGTGCGCGCCGGCTATAAGAAGAGCGAGCGCTAAGCGGCGTGCAATGCCCTGAAGGCTCCTCTGTATCACACACTGCTCGCCCTTATGAATATGGAGAGCATCGCAGGTATCACCATCGTCGTCGTCCTCGCTTTGATATGTCTGGTTTTCTTTGTGACGCGGCGGTTGATGCGTCTGATGGTCAGGCTGGCGCTGGCGGGAGCCCTTATCCTGATCGTCCTCACGGGCGGTCTAGCGTGGTGGTACACGCATGAGGAGGGGCGTGACGCTTCGCCTCGGCAGAAGGAGAAGCCACAGCCTTCGCGGCGGGCCAACTCTCGTTGAAGTCTCTTGACCGCAGGCCGAAATGGGAGAAACAGACACAGACGCCGCAGATCAATTCGACGCTTCGATTAGCCAGGACAGGCTGGGCGAAGCGACAACGGGTCTCTGGCAGCGATACAATCGTCTCCCGCGCAACGTCCTCATCATCAGCCTCGTCAGTTTCCTCAACGACGCATCGAGCGAGGTCATCTACCCGCTCCTGCCGCTCTTTCTCTTCAGCACGCTCGGCACAACCCCGGCCGCCATCGGCCTGATCGAAGGGGCGGCCGAATCCGTCTCCAGCCTGCTCAAGCTCTTCTCGGGGTATTTCAGCGACCGGCGCGGGCGTCGGAAAGGGTTGGTCGTCTTCGGCTACGCGCTTGCGAGTTTCGCGCGTCCACTACTCGCCTTCGCCTCCAACTGGCCCCAGGTGCTCACCATACGAGTCACGGATCGCGTCGGCAAAGGCATACGCAGCGCGCCGCGCGACGCTATGATCGCGGACGCCGCCACGCCCACGCAGCGCGGGCTGGCCTTCGGTTTTCATCGCGCGATGGATCACCTGGGCGCAGTCATGGGCCCGCTGCTCGGCCTGGCCATTCTTCTGTGGGTCGCGGCGGACGCAGACTCGCCGCAGGCCGGCGACTTTACGAGGGTCTTTCTGGTCGCCTCGATTCCTGCGCTCTGCTCCGTCTTCGTCGCGGCGTTCTTCATCCGCGATACGCACAGAGAGGAGCGGCCGCAGCAGCGTAGGTTAAGCGTCAAGGGCGCAGGAGATGTAAACGGAGCGGGCGCGATGACGACGCCGCGACTTTCGCTCGGCGGCTTCGACGGGAACTTCAAACGCTTTCTGGCCATCCTGGCGCTTTTCACGCTCGCCAATTCTTCCGATGTCTTTCTGCTGCTGCGCGCGCGCGAGGCCGGGAGCGGGGCCGTGACTCTGTTGCTGACGTGGGCGGCGCTGCACACGGTCAAGGTGTTAAGCTCGCTGGTCGGCGGCAATCTCTCGGATCGTTTGGGGCGCAAGAGGCTGATCGCATCGGGCTGGCTTCTCTATGCGGCCGTCTACGCGGGCTTCGCCTTTGTCACGTCGGTCGGCATGGCGTGGGCGCTCTTTCTAGTCTACGGAATTTACTTCGGGCTGGCGGAGGGCGCGGAGAAGGCGCTGGTCGCAGACCTTGTGCGCCCAGAACAGCGCGGCACGGCCTACGGGTTGTATAATCTGGCCTTCGGCATCACGGTCTTCCCTGCGTCGCTGCTGATGGGCGTGCTCTGGAACTGGCGCGGGGCACAGACTGCATTTCTCGCGAGCGCGTGCATAGGCGCTCTGGCCGCGCTGCTGCTCGTTTCGACCGTGAGCGCCCGGCCGCCGCAGGCTACCGCTCAAGCTTCCGGCTCGGGCGGCTGATCCCAGCCCGATCTCCTGCGGCTTTTGATTTAGGTATCCGACCGGCGCGAAAGAACGGGGACTCTCGATGAGCATATCCGATTACAAACTGATTACCACGGCCGAAGAGCTTCGCGCCGAGATTGGGCGCTTATCCACG
>DASQYE010000607.1:0-10087 GCA_035639355.1 Pyrinomonadaceae bacterium | reverse complement strand
CCGAAGAGAAGTAGTTCCTGGCGGGTCATCTGCTCGACCTCCACTTCTACCTCGCTGAAGGGAGCAAACAGAGCGCGCGCTTCGCTTCGGCTATAGGCTTTAACGAGCGGGCGTCCGCCGTGCTCGGAGTATTCGACGTAGCGGCTCATGATCTCTTCGGGCGAGCGCCCGCGCAGCAGCTCGCCTCTGAGCAGGCCGCGATGCAGCATCATCTCGCCCCAGTAGTTGAGCGAGTGCTTGTGGTAAAGCATTACCTTTGCCGTGCCGCCCGGCTTGAGCACGCGATGGACTTCGCGCACCGCGCCCACGGTGTCGGGCGTGTGATGCAGGACGCCGTTGGAGTAGACGACATCGAAGCTCTCGTCACGAAACGGCAGGTGCTCTGCGTCGGAGAGCGTGAAGTCTCCGGGCAGGCCGTAGAGGGCGAAACGGTGGCGCGTTATCTCGACCGAGCGCGGCGTTAGATCAACCCCTGTGCAGCGTGCGCCGCCGCGCGCAAACTGCAACAGGTCTGTGCCCATCCCGCAGCCTATCTCCAGCAGCCTCGCCCCGGCGAAGCGATCGAATCCCATCACGGACCGCATCCACGGCGCATACTCCGTGTAGCGCTGACGCTCCACCTCGTCGAAGAACGCGCGTGTGCCCAGCTCGTGCTCGCGCGCCAGGTGCGAGCCGCATGGGTCTGCGCTCCACTGGCGGCGCGCGCGCCTCTTCTCTTCCTCCAACCCTCTGCCGCTCTCTGTTTCTATAGCGTCTTTCACTTCGACGGGCCCTGTCCTTCCCCTCCCAGCCAGTTGCGATAAGCCTCCAACACCCTTTCCGCATTGTGGGCCCAGGTGTGGCGCGCGGCCGCCTCGCCCCTGGCCGCCGCGCCGAGCCTGGAGCAAAGCTCGGGCGAGCGCGAAAGCCGAAGGATGGCCTCGCAGAGAGCACGCGGGTCGCCTGGCTCTACGAGCAAGGCCGTCTTTTCATCCTCCAGCACGTCGCCGATCTGGCCCAGGCGGCTCGCCACGATCCCCTTGCCCGTCGCCATGTACTCGAAAAGCTTGGTCGGCGAGCCGAAGAACTCGCTTCCGTCTTCGAGCGGAACGTGCGGCGATACGAGCACGTCGCAGGCATCCAAGAGCGCAGGCACACGGTCATGCCCGACTGCGCCCGTAAAGATGACGCGCTCCTGCGCCCCCGCCTCTCGTATGATGCGCAAGGCTTCGTCGCGCAGGCTGCCCTCGCCGACCAGCAGAAAGCGTATGCGCGCATCCACAGGCATCAACGCGATGGCTCGGGCCAACACCAGCACGCCATGCCATGGGCCGAACGTGCCTACGAAACCGGCCAGGGTCTCGCCGTCAGCCAGCCCCAGCCTCAAGCGCTCGCGTGCGCCGCCCACATTGGGCCGAAACTTTTCCACGTCAACGCCGTTCGGATTGACGACTATCTTAGCGTCGGCGAATCCGGCCCGCAGCAGGTTGCGCCGCTCCACGTCCGAGACGACAAAGATACGCGCGGCGGCCGAGAGGTTCAAACGCTCGAAGCGCGCCAGCAGCCCGAGCATACCAACGCGATCCCAGTAACGTCCAACCCAGACCTCTGAGCCATTGAATTCAAGAAAAAGCGGGCGCCCGGTTCGCAAAGTAGCTTCGACTCCGGCAGAAGTGAAGCGGCTGTAGCGCTGGTATATAAACGAGGGCGGCGCGCTCGTCGTCTCGCGCAGAGCGCCGCGCGAGAAGAGCCTGTCGTTATAAAGATCGAAGGCGGCGCGCGTCGCCCCCACCGGCTCCGGCTCGATGATCTTCAAGGGAACCTTTCCCTGGTCGAGCCCGGCGATACTATCATTGCTAATCAGGCGCAGGCGCGCGCCCTTAGAGAGCGCCGCGTTCAGAAAGCCGTTGATGTGGCTCGACGCGCCGCCCACCTGCGTCCCGGCTCCGGGCGTGGCGCGCAGGTACACGATCTCCGGCGCAACTCCCTGCGACTTCTCCTCCCCGCCCGGACGCCGCAGCCAGCCGCCTCTTTCCACTTCGCGCTCCAGACGGCGCAGTCGCGCGCGCGCGCTCGCAATCGTCGCCCCGCTGATCGCGGCCTCGTGGGCAAGGCGCGCGGGCGCGCTCAGTATAATTCGAGCGCGCGTCTCTTCGCGCCTAGCGCCGCGGCTGTCTAGGAGGAGTGTGCGCTTTGCTCCGGCCAGCGCGCCGAACAAGAGAAAAGAGTTCTGGCCGCGCTGCCACGCCAGACTGTCTGTGAAAACGGCGAAGACATCAGGGCGGCGAGCGCGCAGGCGGGCCAGTCGCCGCGAGGGGCCGCCGTTCTCGATCTCGCTGCGCGGAATCTCTTCTATCAACGCCTCCGGGTAATGCTCGCGCAGTGTTTCGCGCGCCAGGCCCGAGCCTCCGCTGCCGAGCGCAAGTAGGACTACTTTCATATAGCAGCGTTATCCGACCGAGCCCGCCCCCTCGCGCCCGCACGCTTTTCGTCGCAGGGCGAAATACCATCCGCTTGAAAGGGCCAGCGGCAATCTGTCCGTGATGCGCGCATTCCACTCTATGAAGCGGGGGGAGCGTGCCAGCGTGTGACCGGCCAGGGGCCCTGCGAAAAGCACAGATGCTTCCTCGCGGAAGAGGTGGAGCCCGCATTGCATAAACAGGCGCGCGAGGCGGCGTCGCGTAAAGAACTGCACGTGTCCGCACTCCTGGTTGTCGGTCGCCCCGACGACTTCACGCCCGTTTCGCACGAGGCGCTCGACCACGCGTTGCAGCCGCAAGGCCCGAAACATCCACGAATCCATCTCGAACTCACCGTAGCCGTTCGGGACAGTCACGATCAGTATACCGCCCTCGGCCATACGCCCGACGCTCGCTTCGAGCAGCGCGGCGGGCTCCTTTAAATGCTCCAACACCTCCGAGAGAATTACTACGTCGAACGATTGCCCGGCGGGAAGCTGCTCGACGCGCCCGCACACGAAACGCGCGTTGTCTGACCCTGCGGCGAGGCTTCGGGCGCGCTCGATCGAACTCTCGTCCGTGTCCACGCCCGTCAGCCGAAAGCCCGCTCCGACGAGCGGCAGGGCCAATTGCGTGGCGTTCCCGCAACCGACATCCAGCACACGCAAACTTTGCGCGTCGCGCTCCGGGAAAGCGTCCGCGATCACGCGCCTGACAAAACGCAGGCGCTTCGCGTATCCCCAAAGATTTTCGCCCGGCGGCTGGCCCAGTCCATTCATAATTCTTACCGCGAAGATGCTCCCACGCGAGCGTGCGCGAACAGTTCGCGCAACTCCCTGCCGCGTAGCAGCAGCGTCGCCGAGAGGCGATTGCCCGTCCTCATGCGAAAGAGCGAAGCGACGAGTACGAATATCAACGTGTAGCTGACGGTCGAAGCCAGGGCAGCGCCCCGCGCGCCGAAGAGGGGCACGAGCGTCACGTTCAGAGAGACGTTTACGGCGAGCGTCACCAACCAGAACACGGGGATCGCCGTCGGCAAGCCCGTGCTGTTGAAATGCTGTACGAGCACCGCTTCGACGCCGACAAGGTAAACGCCCGGCAACAGTATCAACAACTGCACGGTCGAGTCACTGAACGGCGCGCCGTACAGCAGCGGCAGCAGGAACGCGACGGGGACGGTCAACAGGCAGATGACAAGCATCACGAACGCTGTGTGGCGCGTCGCACGCATGGTCAGCTCGCCGCGCCCGTCTCCCTCGGAGGCCGCGCGCGGCATCAGCAGCGTGCCGATCACTCCCGGCAGTAGCATCAGCATCATCGCCACCTGCGACGCTACGGCGTAGACGCCGGCCTCGGCCGTGCCGCGGAAGTGATTTACGATCATCAGGTCGGCGCGAAAGATGAGCATCGCCGCGACGACCGAGATGTGAACCTTGACGCCGTAGCGCGCCATGCTTTTGAACAGGCGCGCGTCCGGACGAAACGCGCCCCGGTCGTCCTGCTCCGCCATCATCCGACCGATCATCCATACGACCAGGAGGCTCACGATCAGGGCCGCTGCCGTATTCAAGGAGACGAGCGTAAGGAGCCCCGCTCGGAACAGAAAGAGCGCGACCAGGACGTTGATGAGCGTAAACAATTGCGCCGACGCGTCCAGAATGTTGAAGCGGCCGACGCGGTTGAGCCCCAGAAAGATGTTCAGGCCGAGCAGCGTGACGAGCTGGCTGGGGACGGAGGCGGCGGCGATGGCTACGAGCCGGAACTCGACATTGCCGAAGAGCCCCGGACGAAGCGCCGCCAGAGCGACGATCATGAGCGCCAGCGCAACACCCGCCGCCAGGGCGAACGCTACGGCATTGGCCCACACGGGCTTCAGGCTGCTCCGGTCACGCGCGATAAAATAGGTGTTCGCCGAAGGCAGCCCCGCGCTCCCGATTTGCAGCGCCAGGGCGACCACGACGTTGACGACCGCCAGCGCTCCCAAGCCTTCCGCCCCCAGCCAGCGTGCGACGATGATACCGGCAGCAAGGCTGTTGGCCGTCATCAACAGACGCGCCGCGACCGTCCAGGCGACGTGCGTAGAGAAGCGGCGCTGCGACCGATTGGCATCGTCGGCTACGTCGATTTCCTTTTCAGGTTGACCGGACATTTATTCGGGCCTGACGCCCTTCGCGACCAGGTAAAACCCCGCGAGCGGGCCCAGCAGGGGCGCTGGGCCGCAGTGATATTTCTTTATGGTCAGGCTGGACGGAGCGAACAGCCGCCGTAGTCTTCGCGCAGTATAGAAATCTATGTGAACGGGGTCGCGGCTGTTCTCAATCCACAGCTTCCAGTCGCGCCCGTGCTGTAGCCTGCGCAGCAGCGTGAAATAAGACCATCGCGCGTAGACGTGAACATTGAAGCGCCCTTCGGGGCGTAAGACTCGGAATATCTCTTCGACCGCACGCCGCGCATCCTTTATGTGATGAAGGACGCCGTGCGAATAAACATAATCGAAAGAGCCGTCGGGAAAAGGCAGGTCGGTCGCTTCCGCCTCCTGCACCTTCGCCGATTGGCCCACACGTTCGCGGGCCAGCCGCAGGTGTTCCGGCGTAATGTCTACGCCGGTTGCCTCTGCGCCGTGCCTTGCAAATTGCAGCAGGTCGCACCCCGTTCCGCAACCGATCTCAAGCACCCTCTCGCCCGCGTGATGTTTGAATTCCGCCGCCTCGTACAACCAGGGGTAAGTGGAATAGCGCTCCTCTTCCGAGATGAACAGCGGAGTCTTGTTCCAATGATCTATAGCTAAGCGAGAAGAGGAAGACATTATCTTTGCGGCGGCCCCGGCCCTTAATTTACGGCGCACCGGGCGCTTCAGTCGGCCTGGAATCATTGTGGCAGCACGGGCAGCGCAATTCAACTCGCCGCCTACGGCCTCAAACATAGAAGCGCATGAGAAGCGCGACCCTTTCGCGTGCGTGAGCGCGCTCGTCGCGTACTCAAGGGCGCTCGATCCAGCGCTCGTACCAGAGGCTCAGATTGAGCAAGCACCACAGGTGAAAGCTCCAATCACGCGAGCCGCGCCGGTGCTCGTCCAGCATTCGCGCTATGAAAGCGTAATCGAAGAAGTCGCGCTCGCGCATACGAGAGTGCAGCAGGTGCGAATCGAACCACTCGCCCAGACCGTTGCGAAACCAGGCTCGGATCGGCGCGCCGAAACCGCGCTTCGGGCTGTAGAGCAGGTCGCGCGGCAGGATATCTTCCAGCGCGCGTTTCAGTATGTGCTTGCCGCTCGTTCCCTCCACTTTCAGGGAGCGCGGCACGCCCATCGCGTACTCCACCAGGTGATGATCCAGAAACGGCACGCGCGCCTCCACGGAGGTCGCCATCGTGATCTTGTCCACGCGCATCAACAGCAGCTCCGGCAGACGAAGCTTCAATTCCAGATAGGTCATACGCGAGAGGAAGTCCGAAAGGGGCCGCTCGCGCTCGATGCGATCAAGGTACGGAGCGACGGCTTCGAGCGAAGACCGCCCCCGCCATTCGCGCCGCATCCGTCGGGAGAGCACGCGCGGCTTGGACGTTTCATCGTAGACGATAGCGCCGCCCCAGAAGAGCGGCTCGCCCATGCCGAGCCGCCGTATCAGCTCAACAGCCGCGCGCTTTCTCCCGGTGGCCTCAAGGGCCGGTCGCGTGATGGCGCTCGCGGCGCGGCGTGCCATCAAGGGCAGTCGCTCGGCGCGTCGCCAGAATCGCTCGTAAATGCGCAGATGCCGCACGTAGTTGGAATAACCGCTGAATATCTCGTCCGCGCCTTCGCCGACCTGTACGACAATCGTGCCGGACGCGCGCGCCAGCTTTGAAACGTAATAGAGCGGCACGCAGACCGGGTCTGCGATCGGCTCGTCCTGGTGAAAGACCAGGTCTGGCAGAAACCTCTGCATCTCTTCTTCGCCGATTATCACTTCGTGATGGTTCGTGCCGAAGTCGCGCGCGATGCGGCGCGCAGCCTCCAGCTCGTTGAACTCTTCGTGGTCGCGAAAGCCCACGGTGAAGGTCTGGACGGGGCGCGACATCTGCTCGGCCATCAGGGCGACGTTGGCCGAAGAATCGACGCCGCCGGAGAGGAAGACCCCGAACGGCACATCCGACATCATGCGCTTGGAGATAGATGATCGGAGCAGCCTGAGTATTTCCGCTTTGTGCTCCTGGTCGCTCAGGCCGGCGGCGCTTCCCTCCTGCGGCGGCAGCGCGTCCCAGTATTGCCGCATATCCAGAGCGCCGTCGCGCCCCACAATCAGCATGTGCCCCGCCGGTATCTTCTGTATGCCGCGAAAGAGCGTGCGCGGAGCGGGCGTCGTCAGAAACGTCAGATAGTGATAGAGCGATTCCTCGTCAACCTCTGCAGTGACAGAGGGGTGCTCAAGGATGGCCTTGATCTCGGAGGCGAAGACGAAGCGCCCCTGCGAGTGATAAAAGTAGAGCGGCTTGACGCCGATGCGGTCGCGCACGAGTATGAGCTGCCGTGCGTCGGAATCCCACAGCGCGATTGCGTAGTCGCCCTCTATCTCGTGAACGAAATCGAGCCCGCGCTCTTCGTAAAGGTGAAGGATGGTCTCGGAATCCGTGCGCGAAGCGTAAACGTGGCCGCGCTCTTCGAGGCGGGCGCGCAGGGCGGCGTGGTTGTAAATCTCGCCGTTGAAGACGAGCCACAGGCCGTCAGGCGCGCACCCGCGCATGGGCTGGTGGCCGGCCTCCGAAAGATCGATGATCGAGAGACGGCGAAAACCCAGCCCCCCGCGTCCTTCGTCGAAATGGGTCGCGCCCGCGTCGTCCGGCCCGCGATGCGTCATTGAATCGCGCATGCGCTCTATGAGCGCCGGCTCGACTCGCCCGCCGGTCGCCGCCCCGTACTCCCACACTCCACAAATGCCGCACATGAATAGTTTCCGAAGTGTCAGATCTGCGACGCGAACTCGGCGTCGAGCAGTGGCAGGTCACAGATTTGACAGACATCGCATTTCGTTCGCAGAAGCCACACGCTCGGGTCGTAGTTCAAGTGTTCCGCGTGATCCGGCCTGAGTTTTTTCATCAGCCAGGTGCGCAACAGCGGGTTGCGCGCGATGTGCTTTACGCCCCTGATCGGCTCTTTGCGCATGTGGCCCTTTGCTGTCGGATGACGCGTCAGCAGCCGGACGCAAACGGTATCGAGCTTGGCTTCGATGACGCTCTTGTCGGACGCATAAATCTCGCACCCGTAGCCGATAGTTATAGCGTCGCCGCCCCATTCGCTCCCGAAGGAGTAGCGCAGGATTCGACTCGACGTGTTCAAGAGCAAGGAACAGTTTGCGTCCGCCCGAGCAGTGCGCCGCACGGAAGGCCTGCCGCCCGTGAATGCGACGTTGTAGAAACCGTCTCGCTCAACGTCCGAAAGTCCGATGGCGAACCTCAGGCCGTCCAGAGTTGCTGCATCGAATAGGGCCGCGCGGTCTTCGACGTTGGCTCGTATCTCTTCCACCAAACGTTCGGCCTCCTGCTCAGGGATGAAGTGGGGAATTTGTAGACGCTCGATCTCCTCCTTGTACTGCTCGTCGATCAAGTGGTTGAGGCTTCCCTGCTTCATCCGCCGGCGGTACGGCGAGTCGGCATGGAATCGCCCGCCTTCCAGTACATCGCCGGGATACATGTCGCGAATGGAAGGCTCAGGCGGGCCGTCGCCGCCGAAGTGTTTATGGAAGTAGCCTTCCAATTGCGTACGCGGAAACCGCGCCTCGTTGATCCATCTCTGTTCGGGCGAGAGCAAGGCGAAGTCGGCGGCAAAGGGCACGGCGACCTGCGGCGCGAGGCCGGCGACGATGCGGCAGAAGTTGTGCGCGAAGAGTTGTTCGCGCAGCGCCCCTATCTCCTCGTCATTCTTGCCTTCGACGTGAATGCTGTTCGGGAAATAACTGGCTCCGCCAAAGCCGCAGAATAGCATATCTATGCGGGGCCATCTGCTGCGCAGCTCCCTGATATAAAAGTCTATCACCTGCGTCGGCATCGAATGCAGAGCGTCGTTGATGTCCACCAGTATCTCGCCGTCGCTGTCTATGACGATGATGCTGTCCAGATTGTTGGCGAGGTACGTCACGGAAGTCCTGTCCGTCAGCCTGTAGGTCTTATACGTGACCGCCTCGCTAACGTCTCGAAAGCCCATCCCCTCTATATATTCTTTAGTGCCGCCGTACCAGTTATAAGGGTAAAAGACCTTCGCGCCCTTCGGAAGCCGTTTCATGGTCGGCTCGTGCAGGTGATCCTCGTGACCATGCGAGAGAAGTATTACGTCTGCGCTGTCGAGCACGCCGGTGTTGACCGGTTTGGGGAAGACATTCCACTGCCCGCAGTAGGTGGGGCCGTCGAACCACGGATCGGTGACGATTCGGACATCTCCCGTATCTATGAATAGACAGGCGTGACAGATGTATTCGACTCTCATACTGACAACTCCCGGTTCGACTCGCTCAATGCTTCGACGCCCGCTCGCTCCTTCAGTCGGCTTATCAATTCCAGTCGCGCCGTTTCATCCTCATCACGACAGACGGGCACGATGGCCCAGCGGGCGACGAGCGGCGCGCCGCTGCGGACGCTCCAACAAGCGGACAGCGAGGCGCTCCTGGCCCCGTAATCACGCGACGTAAAGCGCGGCTCAAGCGACGGCTGCCCGAAGCGGTCGAGAGCGCAGATGAGAAGGCGCGCGCCGCTTATTCTATCGCAGGCGCACACGATAGCGTCAGCGCGGATGCTCGTCTCAATACGGTCTGCGATATGAAAGTGAAAGCGGAAAACGTGCTCGCCCTCCCCCATGAGCGAGTCTTCGATCGTCCAGTATCGCTCTCGCTTATCGAATCGGACGGAGCGCCGGTGCAGGACGGGCGCTGACAGCCTCTTATATCCGTAGTGTTCGGCGACGGCGATGTCGCGTTCCGGCGTCGTCTCCCACAGAAGCGCGCGCGGGCGTGCCTCGTTGCCGATGAAGAAAAGCCACTCTTGGTCGATGGTGTTCTGCTCCGCGCCGTCAACTTCGACGGTCGAATGATACGCGGTCGAGCGAAACAGGTGTCGCCCATGGTAGTCCGCCCGGTAGGCATACGTGCCCGGATCGACTATGAAGAGGCTCCCGCAGGCGGAGACCTCAATGCTCAACGCATCGTTGTGACCGTGAGAGCCGCGCCCGCCCAGCCCGCTATCGCTCGCATTAAAGAGGAGGTACGAATCATTCTCGCGCATGATGTAGATGCCGGCTTTCTCAAAAGCCTGTGATCCAACCGCATCGACGCTTGCCGGCAAGCTCTCGTAGTCGCGTATGCCCTGCGCTCCCGAAAACCATAACAGCTCTTCGGGAATGTTTTGTGCCGCGACTTTGAAACGCGGTTCTTTGAGCGCGGCAGCGCCGAGCGCGAGCACGTAAGCGTGATCGTCGCTCGAACGATTGACTATCGGCAGCAATTGCCCGCCATCACTATCGCCTACGAGCGGCGCGCGCCCGCACGGGCGCAGGTAGGCGCGCATATAATCGAGCATCGCGCCAAGCTTGCGCCAGTACCTTTCCTCTATCTCGATGCCGTTTGCGCGGCAGAGGATGAAAGAGTAGAGCAAGAGTTCGAGCACGAAGCGATGATAGCCCGTGGAGG